>JAJHPN010000017.1 GCA_020890855.1 Candidatus Contendibacter sp.
AACCCGGCTTGCAATTCCTGGCGCAGCGCCGCCCCGCTCAGCTTGCCAAACCGCTCCTCGGTGGCCTGGATCCAGTCCTTGCCGGCTTCCTTGACGGTCGGGCGATGCAGCAGCCAGGCCGGCGGCGCGGTCCCGCCATCCTTGATCTTGCCCCAGACCAAGGTGCAGCGTTGCTGGGCGCGGGTCAGAGCGACGTAGAACAGCCGCAGACTCTCCGCCATTTCCTCGCGGCGGGCATAGCCGTGCGCCGGATCGTCTTCCGCTGCGCCGATGGTGAGCAGGGTCCGGCCGGGATTTTCCGGGTCGTGGTACAGCAGCACATCATCCTGATCGTCGGTGCGTAGCCGACCATCCCACACGAACGGACAGAACACGACCGGGTACTCCAGGCCCTTGCTCTTGTGAACAGTGACGATCCGCACCAGATTTTCGTCGCTTTCCAGCCGCAGTTGCTGTTCCTCATCCTTGTTGGACGGGTCGCGGCGCCGGTCGCCCAGCCATTTGAGCAGTCCGGCCATTCCGGGATGGCTGCGGCTGGCGACGTGCAGCAGTTCGGCCAGATGCAACAGATTGGTCAGCCGGCGCTCGCCATCGCGAAACGCCAGCAACCGTTGCGGAATGCCCTCACCAATCAGCCAGGCGCGGAAAAAGCGGATAAACCCATGCGCCCGCCATAACTGCCGGTAATCCTGCAATTGCTCCAGCCACTGCGCCCAAGCCCGTTCATCCTCGTGCAGGCGGTGCAATTCCTCGCCGCTCAGGCCGAACAGATCCGAGGCCAGCGCCGTCCGCACCCGGCCCTCATGGCCCGGCTCCAGCACCGCCGCCAGCAGCCAGTCCAGTTGCCGGGCTTCAGCGGTAGTGAATACGCTGTCATCCGCATGCTGGACGCTCGGCACGTTCAGCCGCAACAACTGCTGGCGAATCAGCCGCCCTTGCCAGTGGCTGCGGACCAGCACCGCGATATCGCCGCCGGTTAGCGTCCGGTCGCCCATCCGGGCCTGATGCCGCGCCCCCAGATTCAGCAATCGGGCGATCTCCGCTGCGGTCGCCCGGGCCGCCAGTTCGCTGGCGATGCTCTTGCTGATGGGCTGATCGCCATCCGGCGCCAGCAGCCACAGTTGTAACGGCGGCTCCAGCCGACCCTGAATCATGAGCGGTTGATGCTGCTTGCGCTCCGCCGGGAGCGCGGCATGAAACGGAATATCGTCCACCAGAAAGGGTTGTTCTTTGGCCGCGCCGAATACCCCGTTCAGAGCGATGAGCAAGCGAGGATCCGAGCGCCAGTTGACATCCAGGGTGTAACGATGAGCGGCCGGCGTGTCATGGCGGGCGCTCAGATAGGCGAAGATGTCCGCGCCCCGGAAGCTGTAAATGGCCTGTTTGGGATCGCCAACCAGAAACACCGGTTGATGAGCGTCGGCGTAAATCCGCCGGAAAATGGCGTACTGCACCGGATCGGTATCCTGGAATTCGTCGATCAGCGCGGCGGCGTAACGCTGATGCAGCGTTTTAGCCAGCGCGGCGCCCTGCCGGGAGTTGTGCAGCGCCTGATGCAGATTGAGCAGCAGATCATCATAGGACTGGAGTTGCCGCTGGCGCTTGCGGATCGCCAGTTCGGCGTTGCAATAGGCCAGCAGCTTGACCGGAAGCTGATGCCGGTAGTACTCCGCCAGCGCCTGGCCAGTGGTGTGCAGCGTGTCGCAGATCGCAAAAAACGGATGTTCCGGCGCTGCCTTACCTTTATTGACCGCTGTTTGCAGCTTGGCGGCGGTGAACCGGTTAAACGTGGAGAACAGCGCCAGTTTGGGAATTTCCCCGCTCAGATAGCCGTCCATTGCGACCAGCCAGCCGGGAATATACTTCAGGCCATAACTCTTGCGGTTGAGGCCAGGCCAGGTCAGCAGCAGGTCTTCAATCGTGGCCCGATCGGTCAGCCAAAGCTCGCGAGCCTGCTGAAACGCCGTCGCGAAGGTCTGGGCCAGCGCGGCGCCGTCCACCACCCCGCCGGGCGTCATGATCCGCAGATACGGCTTGTTCAAATGGCGTTCGATCAGGCCGCGTAACTTTTCCGGGGTATGGCCGGCATCCAGAAAGTACTGCGTCACCATCGGCGCTGCCGGATACAGCTCGCGCCGCCAGAAATCATCGACGATCTCCTGCAACAGGTCGCCGGTATCGGCCAGCAGTTCGGTCTCAAACGACAGACCGCTGGCAAAAGCGTGATCGCCCAGCGCCCGCTTGCAGAAGCCGTGAATGGTGAAAATAGCCGCTTCGTCAAAGCCGCGCACCGCGTTGGTCAACCGGCGAATGGCGATGTCCCGGTCCGGTTGCAAATCGAGCAACCGGACCGCCAGTTCGTCGTCAGCCGGAGCGCGACCACGCAGAAAGGCGGCGCGAACTTGCAACAGGCGGCTGCGAATCCGGTCGCGCAGTTCCTTGGTGGCGGCGTTGGTGTAGGTGACGACTAGAATGCGGTTGACCGCGATCCCCAGCTCCACCACCAATCGGACATGGAGCGCGGTGATGGTGTGGGTCTTGCCGGCGCCGGCGCTGGCCTCTATCAGATTGAAGCCGCTGAGCGGAACGTAGAGCGGGTCGAGGCGATTCATCGGGGTTTGCGGCGGGCCTGGCGTTCAACGGAACCGAGCAGCGGGCGATGACAACCGGGACCCGGCCTGTCGTCAGCCACTGCCTACCCGTTCAAAGGTTTCTACCCGCGCCGGCGGCAGGTTGCGCCAGATGATCTTGCTGGACAACCGCCGAAAGTGCGGCAACAGCCGGCGACGAGCGCCGCGCAGATCGTAGGTAAACTGCACCAGCAGGCCGCCAGGTTCGAGCAGGGTTTCAAACTGCTGGCTGATGGCGCGAGTGACGGCCGGCTGCAGCGAGCGCAACGGCAGACTGGACACGATGCTGCCAATGCCCCGCGCCCGATCCATCTCCAGCAGTTGCGCCAGATGGGCGGCGTCGCCCTGCACGATCCGCAGATGCGGGAAGCGCTGGCGCAGATGATGGGCCAGGGTGGGCGAGCGTTCGACGACCACCAGTTTCCACGGCGGCACCCCATGCCGGAGCAGAGCGGCCGTGACTGCGCCGGTGCCGCCTCCCAGCTCCACGACCAGACCGTCCCGGTTTAGCGGAACGCGGGACGCCATGCAGCCGGCCAGCGCCGGCATACTCGGACAGGCCGCGCCCATCGCCCGGGGATTGGCGAGGAGTTCCCGGGCGAATAGCGCCAGTGAAGCAGCGCCGGGGTTTTGCAGCAGCACCTTGACAATGCGTTTCATCTTGCGGTTTATCCAGTGACCAGGCCGGTCAGACCGGGGAACGCAACTGTTCCTGTTCAGCTTCGAACAGCGCTGAAGCCAGTTGATGCAGGCCTTCTTCCTCGGCCAGTTCGGAAATCTCCTCCCATGACGCCCCGCGATCAATGGCCGCCGCGGTTTTACCGCTGTCCGGCAACTCCCCGCGAATGCTCTGGATGAACGCATCGGTCGCTATGGCCGGGTCTTCCACCGCCGCTGAGCCTTCACGCAAGGCTTCCTGCTCGGCTTCAAACAGCACTGACGCCAGTTTGTGAAAACCCTCTTGTTCAGCCAGTTCGGAAATTTCCTCCAGACTGGCGCCCCGGTCGAGCGCAGCGGCGGTCTGGCTGCTATCGGGCAGATCATCCCGGAACGAGTGCAGCAGATGGTCGATATTCTTCATTTCCACGGGAAAACTCCTAAGAATTAAGGCGGGTCTCAAGGGCGCAAAGTCTAAAGCGGCGGCGCCGAAATGCCAATGTTGCTGAGATCGTCCCCGCTTCAGGATCGGCGCTAATGCATCCGTTTCGGGGAAGCGGGTAAATCGGCGACTGTCGCGGCCCGTAAACTCCGCCCGCTGTCCGCATACAGCAGTCGGCCCGGATGCAGCACCTGCCGCTTAGTTCCCTGTTCCACGCAACGCTGCGCCAGTCGGTCGATGATGACCTTCAGGCCTTGTGGTCGCAGCGGATAGTGATGCTCCAGCCGCAATAACTCACCATTGGCGTCCTG
>JAJHPN010000398.1 GCA_020890855.1 Candidatus Contendibacter sp.
CGCACCAGCGACGATGTGCTGCTCGACGCCAGTGCGGGCGCCGATTTGTATGGGGTGGCCTATATTGGCAAAAAACCGTGGTTGGCGCGGCTATTCGCCCATACCAGCGAGGCGCTGGGGCGATCCTGAAAGGGTTTAAAAGGGAATATCGTCATCAAAGTCACTTGGTCCCGCTGAGGACGGCGCCGGCGCTGGCGCAGCGGTGGTTGGTTGGGGCCGCGCTGTCGGACGGGGATGCGGTTCGCCTTCTTCCGGCGCAAACGACGCATCGCCGCTGGAGTCGCCGCGACCACCCAACATCTTCATTTCATTGGCGACGATTTCAGTGGTGTAGCGATCCTGCCCGGCTTTGTCCTGCCATTTTCTGGTCTGAATCCGGCCTTCAATATAAACCGGACGGCCTTTTTTCAGGTATTGGCCCGCGATCTCGGCCAGCTTCCCGAAAAATGCGACGCGATGCCATTCCGTCCGTTCCTGTTTAACGCCCTCGCGATCCTTGAAGGTTTCGGTGGTGGCGATGCTGATGGTGGCGATGGCGTCGCCGCTGGGCATGTAGCGCACTTCCGGGTCCTTGCCCAGGTTGCCGATCAGGATCACTTTGTTGACGCTGGCCATGGGGGTTACTCCTTGCAAGTCAATGATGCAGAATTTGGCTTAAAAACAGCCGGGTTCGATCCGATTTTGGGTGAGTGAAAAACTCTTCCGGCGAGTTCTGTTCGATAATTTCGCCGCTGTCCATAAAGATGACCCGGTGTGCGACGGTCTTGGCGAAGCCCATTTCGTGGGTCACGCAGATCATGGTCATGCCGTCCTCGGCCAGCGTCACCATCGTTTCCAGCACTTCCTTGATCATTTCCGGGTCCAGCGCCGAAGTGGGTTCGTCAAACAGCATGATTTTCGGATTCATGCACAGGCTGCGGGCGATGGCGACTCGTTGCTGCTGACCGCCGGATAGTTGGCCCGGATATTTCCTGGCCTGTTCGGGAATCTTAACCCGTTCCAGATAGCGCATGGCGGCTTCTTCGGCTTCCTTGCGCGGCAGTTTCCGCACCCAGATTGGGGCCAGGGTGCAGTTCTCCAGCACGGTCAAATGCGGAAACAGGTTGAAGTGCTGGAACACCATCCCGACTTCACGGCGAATCCGCTCGATCTGTTTAACGTCGTTGCTCAGTTCCTGACCATCCACCGCGATCCGCCCGCGCTGGTATTCCTCCAGCCGGTTGATGCAGCGGATGGCGGTCGATTTGCCGGAGCCGGACGGGCCGCAGACCACGATCCGCTCGCCTTTTTGGACAGTCAGGTTGATGTCCTTGAGCACGTGAAATGCGCCATACCACTTGTGGACGCCATCCATCTGGATCATGGTCTGATCGGACAGGGGCTTGGGGGCGGGAGATTCGGGCATGGGGCAAATTCCTGAAGACGGGCTTGATTTAGCGCTTGTGGCCGGTGTGCAGCCGCTTTTCCAGACTCTGGCTGTAGCGGGACATCCCGAAGCAGAACAACCAGTAGACGGCGGCGGCGAACACATAGCCCTCGGTGGAAAATCCCAGCCAGGCCGGGTTGGTGGTGGCGTTATGCACCATATTCAGCAGGTCAAACAGACCGATGATCAGCACCAGCGAAGTGTCCTTGAACAAGGCAATGAAGGTGTTGACGATGCCGGGGATGACCAGTTTCAGCGCCTGGGGCAGCACGATCAGCCCCATCATTTTCCAGAAACCCAGGCCCAGGGCGGCGGCGGCTTCAAACTGACCCTTGGGAATAGCCTGCAAGCCGCCGCGCACCACTTCGGCCATATAGGCGGCCTGGAACAGCGACACGCCGATCAGCGCCCGCAGTAATTTATCGAAACTCATTCCAGCCGGCAGGAACAGCGGCAGCATGACCGAAGACATGAACAGTACGGTAATCAGCGGCACCCCGCGCCAGAATTCGATAAAGGTCACGCACAGGGTTTGAATCGCCGGCAACCGCGAGCGTCGCCCCAGCGCCAGCAACACGCCCAGCGGCAGGGCGGCGGTCATTCCGACCCCGGCGATGACCAGGGTCAGCAACAAGCCGCCCCACTGGCTGGTTTCGACGATCGCCAGTCCAAACCAGCCGCCGGTGAGCAGGATGAAGGCGATGATCGGATAGATCGCCAGAATGCTCAGTCCGATCCGCAGCTTGGTTTGGCTGGACACGGTGCGGATAAACAGCGGCGCGGCGCTGAAAATCAGCAGCAATGCGGTCAGATCCACTCGCCAGCGCTGCCCGTCCGGGTAGAAACCATACATGAACTGGTCGAAATGCACCCGGATAAAAACCCAGCACGCCCCGCTGTTGGCCTGGCAGGCGTCGCGGCTGTCGCCGCTCCAGGTGGCGTTTAGCACTGTCCAGCCCAACAGCGGTGGAATGGCGATGTACAGCAGGCACAACGCCAGCAAGGTCAGGGCGATATTGAGCGGCGAGGATAACAAATGACGCCGCAGCCAGCCGATGGGGCCAACGATGCTGACCGGTGGCGGCAGATCGGGATGAGGGATGTGCGTGTCGGCCATCAGTTAGCGCTCCACCAGCGCCGCTCGCCGGTTGTACAGGTTCATCAGCAGCGAAATCAGCAGGCTGATGGTGAGATAAACCGCCATGGTGATGGCGATGCACTCAATGGCCTGGCCGGTCTGGTTCAGCACGGTGCCGGCAAAGGACGACACCAGATCGGGATAACCAATGGCGGCGGCCAGCGAGGAATTCTTGATCAGGTTCAGATACTGGTTGGTCAGCGGCGGAATAATGACCCGCAGCGCTTGCGGCAGGATGATCAGCCGCAGGGTTTTGCCGGAGCTCATCCCCAGCGAGAACGAGGCTTCGGTTTGCCCATGACTGACCGCCTGGATGCCGGCGCGAACGATTTCAGCGATGAAGGCGGCGGTGTAGATCGTCAGCGCCAGCAGCAGCGAAGCCATTTCCGGGATTGCCACCCAGCCGCCCCGGAAGTTGAAGCCCTGCAACTCCGGGATTTGCCAATGCAGCGGCGAACCGGCCAGCCAGAAGGTCAACAGCGGCAGGCCCAGCAACAGCGCCAGCGCCGCCGAAACCACGGGAAACTGTTGCCCGGTCGCCGCCTGTCGCCGCCGCGCCCAGCCCGCCAGCAAGGTCGCAAGGATCGCGGCGATGCCGAACGCCGCCAGCACCCAGCCAAAGCCCGGTTCGACTTGCGGGGCGGGCAGATACAGGCCGCGAATGTTGAGGAAGGCGACGTCGCCCAGGCTGTAGCTCAGGCGCGGCGCGGGCATGGCGCGCAGCACCGCGAAATACCAGAAGAAAATTTGCAGCAACAGCGGGATGTTGCGGAACGTTTCGACGTAAATCAGCGCCAGCCGGGCGATCAGCCAGTTTTTCGACAGCCGGGCGACGCCGATCACGAAACCGAGCAGGGTCGCCAGAATGACGCCCAGCGCCGCCACCAGCAGGGTGTTAAACAGCGCGACCCAGAACACCTGGCCGTAGCTGGAGGTGGCCGAGTAGGGAACCAGGCTCTGGATGATGTCGAAGCCGGCCGGCGAAGACAGAAAATCGAAACCGGAGGCGATGCCAAGCCGTTGCAGATTGACCTGGGTGTTGGCGAAGATGTACAGCCCGAAGGCGACCGTGACGATCAGCGCAATGACCTGAAAGGTGACGGCCCGGACTTGCGGGTTATTCCAGAACGGCGGCTTGGCCGGGGCGTGATCAGTCATGATGGAGTTGGAAAGGTGAAGTCGGAGCAGCACGGGCTTCCAGCCCGTGAACTGAATGCGGGTTGGAAGCCCGTATTACGTTACTCAACGAACCGGCGGCGCGTATTGCAGCCCGCCATTGGTCCACAGCGCATTCAGGCCACGCTCAATTTTCAGCGGGCTGCCCTTGCCGACATTACGGTCGAAGACCTCGCCATAATTGCCGACCTGCTTGATGACCACCGCCATCCAGTCATTGGCCAGCCCGAAGTCCTTGCCCTTGTCGCCTTCCACGCCGAGCAGGCGCTTGATGTCGGGATTGGTGGATTTCTTCATCTC
>JAJHPN010000155.1 GCA_020890855.1 Candidatus Contendibacter sp.
GTCCTGGATTTGCCGGAGTTGTTGCGCACCCCGGTGGCTCTCCGGCAAGCGCCGACGCTTGCCCAGCCGACCGCACCGGCAGCGCCCGCCGCCCGTCGCCAGGTTGCGCTCGCCGTGGATGACTCGTTGAGCGCCCGCCGTTCGCTGGCGCAATTTGTCCAGGATGCCGGCCTCGAAGTCCGCACTGCCCGCGACGGTTTGGAGGCCATTGAGATTATTAATGGCAAGCGCCCGGATATCGTGCTGGCCGATCTGGAGATGCCGCGCATGAATGGTCTGGAGTTAGCCGCACATTTACGCGCCAACCAGACCACTCGCGACCTGCCAGTCATCATGATCACCTCGCGATCCACCGACAAGCACCGGCGTGAAGCCGAGGCGATGGGCGTCAATGTCTACTTGACCAAACCTTTTGCGGAAGACGAACTGCTTGGGCACATTAAAAAGTTGCTGAGGCAGGCATGAACGGGCGCACTCCAACCCGGTTGAACGCATTGTGGGAAACGCGGATTTTCACTCTGCTGACCCTGGATGGACGTCGATGGCTGTTGCCGCAGACCGAAGTGCAGGCGTTGGAAGCGTTGCCGGACATTGACCCGGAGGTGCGGGCGCCGCAGAGCGTCGGCGCGATCACCTTCGCGGGCGAGTGGTGGCCTGTGTATTGTCTGTCCGGAGAACTGCGCCTCCTACCACAAATACCGGCGGGACGGTGGGTTTGTCCTTTGCTCAATAATGGCGCCGACCGCTTTAGTCTGATCTGTGACCAGGTCGAAACCTTGGTGGAGCCATCCCGTCTGCATCCAGTACCGGCCTGCATGGCGCCGCCGGATTCCCCGATCCAGGCGCTCGTCCTTCTGGATCGGGGATTAGGTTGCGTGACCACTACCGAGTCTGTCGCCCGTCTGATCGCTACGTCCGGGATGTCCGGGGATGGCCTCGATGTTTGAGAATCCGCCCGGGAATAGCGCCGCCTGGATTCTGGCGTTGGACGACGCATTGCGCGCTGCCGTGGGTGAACGCGAACTGGTCTATCTGATCGAGACGCCCATTCTGCTGGAAGCGCCGCTTAGCCCACCATATTGCCGGCAGGTGTTGGTTTGGAATGAGAACCTACTGCCAGCCATGGATTTGGCGGCTTATTTGCGTCCAGGAAAACCTGTGCGCCGCGCCCAGACGTTGGCGGGTGTATTCGCCTATCAGGCCGAACCGGACGCGCTACCGGCTTATGGCGCACTGCTGCTGGCCGGTATCCCGGAGCGGACGCGCGTCGCCGACGACCACGCCTGCCCGCTGCCAAAACAACTCGCTGGCTGGCGAACCCTGGCGATTTCTTGCTTCAGGCGGGGCGACGACCCGATTCCCGTTCTGGATTTGCCACACCTCTTCACCGGTGGCCTGCTCGCTACGGTGTGAGCGGTCATGAGCTGGGCATCAAGTGGGCTATCGAGGGGTAGGGTGTAGCAAGCGCTTTGTAGAATGATGCGATGGCATGGAAATTCCAGATGATTTCTGGAAAAATTCAGGACGCTTCAGTATCGTCCGGTTTGGGTATGAATCCCTGTAACAGCAGACTGCGCCACTCTCTCCCTTCCTGTTCCAATTGTTGCCGCCAGCGGGTTTCCGCCTCCAGTTGAATGTGGACGATTGCCAGCGCGCGATCCGTTTCCAGGCGCTGCGTCTCGTGCTGGCGAGCGGCGGCATGAAGCGTGTCCAGTTCTACCGATAACTGACTCAGTTGATCTTGGGCCTTGATCAGGTTCGCGCATACTTCCGTTTGTTCCCGCTGCAACCGTTCCAACGTCTGCTTTAAAGCCACCTCGCGATTCAGACCCTCCTGCCGTTCCGCCAATAGCCCTTGCCGTTCTGCGGCATGCTCAGTGCGTTCTCGATCCAGTCGTTGCAGCAACCGCGCCTCGTGCGCCTCGCCACGCTGGCGTTCATCCTCAAACCGGCGCTGAGCTTCTGCTGTTTGTTGCGCCATATCCGCTCGCGCTTGTTGCAATACCGCGTTGCCCTGGGCGATGCGGGCAGCGGTTTCGGCGCGAATTTGCCCGATAGCGTCCGTGGCGGCCTGAACGCGCTGTTCAGCAGCCTGAATGGCGGTTTCAGCAGCAGCGCGGCGTTCCTGCTCCACTAGCAACCGGTCGGCGAGATCACGGTTGACGGTTTGCACGGTTTGAAGTTGCCGGGTTAGTTCCGTAGCTTCAGCTTGCATCTGCTGCTGTGCAGTCAGCGCCGCGTTGCGGGCCTGTTCGGCAACCGCAACGGCTTGCCGGGCAAGATTGCGTTGTTCTTCAAACGCGGCTTCGGCTTGTTGCACAGCGATCTTCCAGAAGGCGTTCAGCGCCGTCATCACTGTTTCAGGAACCGTCGGCGGCAATACCACTTTGGGCGCATCGGCCATTTGCTGCTGCCACGCTTTCAGATGGTCGCTGATGGTGGTGTTGCTGCCGGTGCCGAGCAGTTCGCGGATTCGTTGGATAGTTGGATTGAGACCGCGCCCCAGCAGAATTTCAGCGGTGTCTTTTACATCTTCGTAGCGGATTCCTGAACGGGCCATCGAATGCCTCCGTAGTGAATAATGAAGATCTGAATGATCATATTATAAATGATTACATAATACGTAATTTACTTTTTATTCTACATTATTTTTCAAGATAATGCTTATTATCAGGAATGACGTTATCATGAGTATCTTTCTGAAAGATCTACGGCAATCTTGCGAACCCAAGCTAATCACTTCTAATACCATTTCCCGATAGGTAGCAGCCTCCTGCAAATCGGGATTTGGTATAACAAAATTAGGGAACAACAAAAATCAACGGCCGGGTTGCCTGATAGCTACCCGACCGCATCATCAGCCTGTTTTCACTACTGAAAGCCAGTATTCCACAGCGAAGGCATCGGTATGGCGTATCAGCAGACCCTATCGACTAATATGGATTGGCGACCACGCAGTAATTTACCACTGCTCCCTGGTAACAAGGTTGGTAATAGACATCGCCATCTGCATAGTAGGTCTGGCCAGCCACGATCACCGGAGCAGCAGTAACCGGCAACGACGCCACCGTCGCGCCAATCGCCAGCCCGGCTACTGCGCCTGCCGCCACCGCGCCACCCCAATTAGGACCGTAGTAGTCACCCCAATCTCCTCCGCCGCCGCCATAACCATAGTTATAGCCACGATTCGGCCCACCCGCGACTACGCCGCCGTCAGGACCCCGCACCGCGTAATCGCCGCCCGGCGTTACCACCGCACCGCTGTCATGCGGCCCTGCGACATAGCCGCCGCCATCCTTGAAAGTCCCGCCGCTATAGCCGTCATCATGGAAACTGCTACTGCTGTCCCGGAAACTGCCGCCGCTAAAGCCATCGTCATGGAAACCGCCGCCGCCACCGTGGAAGCCGCCAAAACCGCCGCCTCGGGCCATCGCCATCGCCCCAAACCCCGACAGGCTCACCATCGTGGCAACCAGCACAGCACGGCGCATCCTTTTAAAGTTGAGCTTTTTCATGGCTTTCCTCCAGTTTGGGCAGGTTGAGCGGCGGGTTCGGTTGGCGCTGGCGTGGGAGGCGATGATGGCGCGAACTTGATCAAATGTACTCCTGCCGGCGTGGTAAAGGTAAAGAGGTCCGGTTTCAGTTGAGGCGCGGCGTTCCAGTCGCGAAGAGTAGCGGTCCACTGCGGAGAAGCAGGCAGGTTTTTCTGGTTGATCACGATTTTTAGTGGGACCGGCTTTTTGCCAGTTTCAATCCAGAGTTGAAACTGGATGTCGTTCCGGTCGAAAGCCAAATGATCCGTGGTCACGCCTCGCACCTTACTCGAACCGACGTACAGGGCATGGCGCTGACCTTTGCTAAAATGTTCGCACAACTTCGGGCTGGCCAGATCGGCGAGCGCCACCCGGAAGCGCAGCTTCTGGTCGGCATTCTCCAGCGCCCCTTCGATGTCGGCGGGAACTTCGGTGGTGGCGTAGACCTTGTCCGCCGGGTCGTACAGCGTCAAGGTCTTGCCATTGAGGAAGAA
>JAJHPN010000209.1 GCA_020890855.1 Candidatus Contendibacter sp.
GGACTTCGCCTTGAATTAATCCAGTTGCAGTGATCAAGCAATGATTTTTGATCGCCAATTGAATATCCGGTTTCGGATCAAGCGCGGTAGAGCGATTTCCCATGCTTTAGCGGTTCCCGAACTCTTATGGACGCTATTGATTGCGAGCGCAGCATAAGCTGAGGACCGCTCCACGTACTACCGCAGCGCATCAATCTAACCGCGAACCAGAACCACCGATAGCGCACGTTGCACCGTTTCCCATTCCTGCGGATAGTCGGTGCTCAGTTCATTTAGCGTTGCTTCGTTCTGCAACCACTCCCAAACTTCGGTTGGAGAACGATGTTTCATAAACGGCGCTTGGTTGCCGGGCCAAACCCCGGAATCATGCTGATGGCGAAGCGGCGGCGGAACGCCAGCAAAAACCCGAGATGCGCCAAGGCGATGATCAGCGTGGCATTGGCGGTAATCTCATGCGTTTCTTCGACGGCATGGGAAGAAAATCCGCTCAACATCCGGCCCGACTTTTCCCATGCCTCATCATCATCGGCATAGGCGGGCGCAATCACTTGAGTAGCGGCAAGGCCCAGCACCCGGACGTGATCCACCATGAGCAAGCCGGTGGTCAGCGTGGCGCTGGCCGACACAAACAGCGCGATCACCAGCATCCGGCTTACCGTGATCGATACCGCGCCAGGGCGAGATGTGGGCCACAGCGCAGGAAAGCCCTTGACCCGGATCAAGGCCAGCAGGAGCCGGACAGCGACGAGGACGACCAGACCATAGCCCAGCCAGACATGTAGCAAATCGCCATCATCGCCGCTGAAGTAAACGGCCAGAAACCCGATGACGAATAGCCCATGGAGCAGCCGAAAGCGATTAAACGGGTTCATGGCTCGTCTCCAAACCTCAATTTTCAGTCAGCAGATCGCCGGGGGTCGGCGGCAACATCGGCATGGTCTGTTGCGGGAACGGACCATCCAATGCGCCAAAGAAGGCGACGATATCCTTCACTTCGCCATCGCTCAGTTCCTTGTTGAGCTGGCTCTTGGCCATAACCCGCACCGCCTCATCAAGACTCTTGACCGAACCATTGTGAAAATACGGCGCGGTGTAGGTCAGATTCCGCAGCGTCGGCACTCGCCACAAACTCTTGTCCAGGTCTTGCTTGGTGACGGTATAGCGCCCCAAATCCTCAGTCAGGTTGTACTTCGCGACATAGGGATTGTTGTCCGGGAAGGTCGGAAACTTCATGAAGAAGCCCTGACCGACCGCCAGTTGGGCCGCGCCGTTGAACGCGGGGCCGGAATGGCAGGCCGTGCAGCCAACCTTGGCGAAGGTTTCCATCCCTTTGATTTGCTGGTCGGTCATGGCTTTTTTGTCGCCCTTGACGTAGCGGTCATAGGCGCTGTTCGGTGTGATCAGGGTGCGTTCATAGACCGCAATCGCCTTGGCCGCATTGTTCATGGTCATCACATCGCCTTGGCCAAACGCCGCGGTAAAGTAAGGCTGATAGCCGGGAATTTTCTTGATCCGGCCAATAACGGCATCCAAATCGGCCATGCCCATTTCAATCGGATTGGCGGGCGGTCCCTTGGCCTGATCTTCCAGAGCAGGCGCACGGCCATCCCAGAATTGCGCCGAATGGAAGGCCGCGTTCCAGACGGTCGGGGCGTTGCGGCCACCGACCTGACCGTGGACGCCGATGGAGGTTGGCCGGTGATCATCGCCGCCTTCCATGACGTTATGGCAGGAAAAACAAGATATTGTGCCGGTCGAGGAGAAGCGGGTATCGAAATACAGCATCTTGCCGAGGGTGACCTTGGCTTCAGTGGTAGGGTTGTCAGCCGGAGCGGGCGATTGATCCGGGAGCGCCTGCCATTGCCCTTCGGCGGCTACCACCGTACCGGTCAGGGCAATCATGCTGAACAACAAGGGAACGACGGGTCGGTGTAACATGAAATTTCTCCCTAACTGTTTTATGGGGGTTTCAGTCTAGCCGACGATCCTTAATTGAAGATGAAACGGCTGCATTTCGGCAGTGCATACTGACTAACGCGATGTTTTTTAGGAATCTAATCGGATGATGCGGTGGTCCAGCCGGTTCGGCATAGCACTGCCGGTTGAACCAGCCGGCGGTGCGTTTTAGGTACAGATCACTCCCCGCAGTGGCAAACCAGGCTGTCGGGGGTGAAAAAACCCATCAGGTTTTGCAGTTCAAGGCCTGCAAACTTCCCGTTTGAGCGCCGCCAGCTCCACTTCAACTTCGGTGCTGGTCTCCATTTTCAGAAACTCCCGCTCGATCTGGCTGTATTCGCCGTACAGTTCCTCACGCGCTTCCATCCGCGCTTCCATTTCTCCGACCTTGTCCGCCATCCGCCCAAACGAGTGATTGAGATCAAGGCCGGTCTGAAAACGGTCTTGCACCTGATCCATCTGCTCGCGGGCCTGGGCCGCCCGCTGCCGCGCCACCAGACTGCCTTTTTTCAATCGCGCTTCTTCCAGTTTGGCTTCCAGCGCCCGCAGTTGCGACTTGAGCCGCTCGCTGGTGCGCCGGGCGGATTGCCAGGACGCATCGAGATTAGCCACGATGCCGTCATGTTCCTTTTTGCGGGTCAGCGCTTCCCGCGCCAGGGTTTCGTTGCCGGATTCCAGCGCCAGCCGGGCGCGTTGATGCCATTCCCCGGCCTGCCGACGCTGGCTGTCGAGTTCCTTGGCGAGTTGTTTCTCGCTGGCCACCGCGTCGATGACTCCTTCGCGGGCGCTGCTGATGTTCTCCTCCATTTCGCGAATGAGCTGCTTGATCATCCGTTCCGGATCTTCCACCCGATCCACCAAGTCATTGAGATTCGCGGCGATGACATCGCTGATGCGTTTGAACAGATTAGCCATGGAATGCCTCCAGTGAGTGCTGCGGACAAGGTAATGAGTTGAGTATAGTAGGGAGAATTTTAGTTGAACATCGTTTAATTAAGGTCCGAATAAAAAATCTGCGGCAGCGCGGCGCCTGCATCCAGACGGTTTTAAGCCGGTCGAATCGACTGGACTACCACAGCGGCGCCCGATGCTACGGGGCATGGGTATGATCAACGCGCTGATTGGCGTGGCGATGTTGGCGACGGCTCACACCGTCAGATATTGCCGCACCAGGCCGTCGTCCAGTTCCGCGATTGCCCCGCCCGCCACCGTCCGGCCCTTGTCAACGATGCAAAACCGTTGCGCGACCCAGCGGGCGAAAGGCAATTTCTGCTCGACCAGTAGCACGGTCATGCCCTGTTCGCGGTTGACCCGTTGAATGGCCTCGCCGATCTCGCGGACGATGACGGCTTGTTCGCGAACCTGATTGATTTGCTCCTGATTCAGGCGGCGGATGACCCGGCCAATTTCGCGCACGACGTTGGGCTGAATCCCCTCGGTTGGCTCGTCGAGAATCAGCAGCTTTGGCTCCAGCACCAGCGCCCGGCCAATCGCCAGTTGCTGCTGCTGACCGCCGGACAGATCGCCGCCGCGCCGCTTGAGCATGGTTTTCAGCACCGGAAACAGCTCGAAGATGAACTCCGGCACGTAGCGGGGTCGGCGCGGATTCACCGCCAGGCCGATTTTCAGGTTCTCCTCCACGGTCAGCAGCGGAAAAATCTGTCGGCCTTGTGGCACATAGCCAATGCCCAACGGAGCGCGACGCTCTGCCGGCAATCGGCTCAGGTCTTCGCCGGCGAAAGTTATGACCCCGGAGCGGATCGGCAACAGCCCCATCAGGCATTTCAGCAGGGTGGTTTTACCGACCCCGTTGCGACCCATCAGGCACAGCACCTGCCCTTGCGGGGCTTCCAGGCTGAGATCCCACAGGGTGTGGGATTGGCCGTAATACTGGTTCAGTCCGTCAATGGTAAGCATCATTGGTCCCCAAGTAGACTTCGATCACCGTGGGATCGACCTGCAACTCATCCAACTGACCCTCCGCCAGCACCCGGCCCTGGTGCAGCACCGTGACTTTATCAGCGATAGAGCGGACGAAGCCCATGTCGTGCTCGAC
>JAJHPN010000267.1 GCA_020890855.1 Candidatus Contendibacter sp.
AGCTACTATAACCCCTTCCATTCCCTTTGTAAACCCTCCCTGCGCTTCCCTTTTCGCCCTGCTCGCTTCCAACTTCAGCGAGCCGCGGATTATAACCACTTACCTGCCCCTGTCAAGATAACTTCATCAGGGCATGAGGGTCCGCCATTATCCAGTGGATAACTCAATCACCATCCCATTGGATGGCGGCGACGGCTCGTCACCGGTTCGCGGCGCGCCGGATACAGGTTGTTCTTCGGGGACAATCCGGATCAGATCACAACGACGATGGGATCGCTTCAGTGCTTCCTGGCTGAGAAAGCGGCGCGCGCGTTGAGCTTGTGAAACCGTCTGACGGGTCATGGCCGCAACGCATTGGCTGTGTCACGCAGGGTCTGACTATTGATCGCAGCATGGTAGTGAACGCTGTAATCAGAGCCGCGCAACGCCTTCTTGACCATGCTTTCCAGATTAGGGCGCTTGTCTTCAGGGTTTGGGCCGCTGCCCAGGCCACCGCCAAATTCAACAATCGTGGCAATTTCGTCGTGAAAAGCAGTCTCCAGATTACCGATCCAGTTGACCGGGTGAAATAACTGGAAAAATAGCCGGGTCTTGATCGCCGCCGGATCAGGATCGTGATGGGTTCCGGTAAAGTTCGACAGCACCCGAATGGCAGGGGCTTTCATCTCGGCGGCATCCAGCGTCGCGCGAAAATGCAGCGCCGCAGTGATCATATAAAAGGTGTGAAATGCGCCTTCGGTCTTGAGTCGGGTCGGTTTCTTACGCGGAAAGTGGGTCAGCGCGTCTTCAGCGAGTCGGTCGAGGTCGGGACCACGCCCGCCGACCACCGTCTGATCGGACAGATTGCAGGCGGCGATGGCGCAGAAATGCTTTTCAGCCAGAGGCCGCACATTGTCGAGGTGCAGCGGGAAAGCGAGCATTTCACCATCGCCATAAGTCCCCATGCACTCGCCGCGTTGCTGAACCAAGCGCAGCGCGGTGGCAAAATCCAGCACCCCGGCAGCCACCAGAGCACAGTATTCACCGAGGCTGTGGCCGGCAGTCAGCACCGGTTGCACCTGGTCATCAGTCAGTTCGCGGAAGATCTCCAGACAGGCCAGCGAATGGGTGAGCAGGGCGGGCTGCGTGTGGCGGGTCAGGCGCAGTTGCTCTTCCGGTCCTTCCTGGCAAAGTTTAATTAAGTCATAGCCCAAAAGGTCGTTGGCTTGCTCGTAGCGCCGCTGGGCGGTCGGAAAATCCCGGATCAGGTCGCTGCCCATCCCGATGTACTGGGAACCCTGTCCCGGAAAGACGAACATGATCTGCTGGTTCTGGCTCGACACGACCGATGCGCTCCTGTTTGGGAAAACGCGCAAGGGTACGGACAAGGCGTTGATAAGGCAAGCGCTTGCGGAAATAAGGAATGCATGGTGATCCTAATTTTTCAACCGAGGGACCACCAAACCCAATGGCGGGATCCCGCGAAAATATCCGGCGGCGCATAGCGCGAAATGCCTAAAAACCTTATTATGACTGGTGAAGCTAAGGCTGGCGGTTCACACCCTTGCGCTACCGCCAAACTCCTGACAAAACATTAACTCATCAAATCTTGATTACGTCTTCCCGCTTTTTCATCTGGTTTGTCCTGTTACCAGGACGAACCTTCCAGCTCCCACCGCCGCCGGTTCGCTGGCGGCGCCCGATATTTGTAAGGAGAGAGCGTTCATGCATGACATTATTCACCAATTAGAACAAAAACGCGCCGCCGCCCGGCTGGGTGGAGGGCAGCGCCGCATCGACGCGCAGCACAAGCGGGGCAAGCTCTCCGCCCGCGAGCGCATCGAAGTGCTGCTTGATCCGGGCAGCTTTGAAGAATGGGATATGTTTGTTGAGCACCGCTGCACCGATTTTGGCATGGCCGAGACCAGCACTCCCGGCGACGGGGTGGTGACTGGCTATGGCACCGTCAATGGTCGGTTGGTGTTCGTGTTCAGCCAGGATTTCACCGTGTTCGGCGGTTCGCTGTCCGAAGCCCACGCTGAAAAGATGTGCAAGATCATGGATCATGCCATCAAGGTCGGTGCGCCGGTGATCGGCCTGAACGATTCCGGCGGCGCCCGCATCCAGGAAGGGGTTGCCTCGCTGGCCGGTTACGCCAATGTGTTCCAACGCAATGTCATGGCTTCCGGCGTGATCCCGCAGATTTCGGTGATCATGGGGCCATGCGCCGGCGGTGCGGTGTACTCGCCGGCGATGACCGACTTCATTTTCATGGTCAAGGACACGTCTTATATGTTCGTGACCGGGCCGGAAGTGGTGAAGACCGTTACCCATGAAGAAGTCACTGCTGAGGAGCTGGGCGGAGCGATAGCCCATTCCACCAAGTCCGGGGTGTGCGATCGGGCCTTTGAAAACGACATCGAAGCCTTACTGATGCTGCGGCGCTTTATCAACTTCCTGCCGCCAAATAACAAGGAAAAGCCTCCGCATCGGCCCACCCCCGATCCGGCTGACCGTGAAGATTTCTCGCTGGACACGCTGATTCCTGATAATCCCAATAAGCCCTACGATATGAAGGAACTGATCCTGAAAATCGTGGACGATGTGGATTTCTTTGAGGTGCAGCCGGAAAACGCCAAGAACATCATCACCGGCTTTGCCCGGATGGACGGCTGGCCGGTGGGGATTGTCGCCAATCAGCCGATGGTGCTGGCCGGCTGTCTGGACATCAAGTCCTCGATCAAGGCTGCCCGCTTCGTGCGGTTTTGCGATGCCTTCAACATTCCGATCATCACCCTGGTTGACGTGCCCGGCTTCATGCCCGGCACCGCCCAGGAATACGGCGGCATCATCAAGCACGGCGCGAAATTGCTCTACGCCTATGCGGAATGCACCGTCCCCAAGGTCACGCTCATCACCCGCAAGGCCTACGGCGGCGCGTATGACGTGATGAGTTCCAAGCACCTGCGCGGCGATGTCAATTTCGCCTGGCCAACGGCTGAAATCGCGGTGATGGGGCCGAAGGGCGCGGTGGAAATCATCTTCCGGCAAGACATCGGTGATGCCGCCAAGATTGCCGATCGCACCGAGGAATACCGCAAGAAATTCGCCAATCCGTTCATCGCCGGCCATCGCGGGTTTATTGACGACGTGATCATGCCCCACGGCACCCGCCAGCGCATTTGCCGCTCCCTGGCGATGCTGCGGGACAAAGAACTCGAAAATCCGTGGCGTAAGCACGGCAACATTCCGCTGTAAGGGGGAGGCGCATGTTCAAGAAAATTTTGATTGCGAACCGTGGCGAAATTGCCTGCCGCGTGATTAAAACCGCCCGCAAGATGGGCATCAAGACCGTCGCCGTCTATTCCGAGGCGGACCGGGACGCGCTGCATGTGGAAATGGCCGATGAAGCGGTATTGATCGGCCCGCCGCCGACCGCCCAAAGCTATCTGGTGATGGAGCGCATTATCCAGGCCTGTAAGGACACCGGGGCCGAAGCGGTGCATCCCGGCTACGGTTTCCTGTCCGAACGCGCCGCGTTCTGCGAGGCGCTGGAAAAGGAAGGGATCGCGTTTATTGGCCCGAAGGTGAAAGCCATCAACGCGATGGGCGACAAGATCACCTCCAAGAAGCTGGCCAAGGAAGCCGGGGTCAGCACCGTGCCCGGTTACACCGAAGTCATCAAGGACGCCAAGGAAGCGGTGGAAATCGCGTCGGGCATCGGCTATCCGGTGATGATCAAGGCCAGCGCCGGCGGCGGCGGCAAGGGCATGCGGGTCGCCTGGAACGATGCCGAATGTCTTGATGGTTTTGAACGCTCCAGCAATGAAGCTCGCTCCTCGTTTGGCGATGATCGGGTCTTCATCGAGAAGTACATCGAAGAACCGCGCCACATCGAAATTCAGGTGATGGGCGATAGCTTCGGCAACATCGTTTATCTGGGCGAACGGGAATGCTCGCTGCAACGCCGCCATCAGAAAGTGATCGAGGAAGCGCCGTCGCCGTTTCTGGACGAAGCGACCCGGAAAGCGATGGGCGAGCAGGCGGTGGCGTTAGGCCGGGCGGTCGATTACCAGTCCGCCGGCACCGTGGAATTCATCGTCGATTCCAAGCGCAACTTCTACTTCCTGGAGATGAACACTCGCTTGCAGGTTGAGCATCCGGTCACGGAATACATCACCGGGCTGGATTTGGTCGAGCTGATGATTCGGGTGGCGGCGGGCGAGAAATTGCCGATCACCCAAGATGACGTCAAGCTCAAGGGTTGGGCGATTGAATCGCGGGTCTACGCCGAAGACCCGTTCCGTAACTTCCTGCCGTCGATTGGCCGGCTGGTCAAGTATCTGCCGCCTAAGGAAAGCGAAGTGGTGCGGGTGGATACCGGCGTCTACGAAGGCGGCGAAGTGTCGATGTATTACGACCCGATGATCGCCAAGCTGATCACCTACGGATCGACCCGCGACCGGGCCATCGCCCACATGCGGGACGCCTTGAATGAGTTTTTCATTCGCGGCGTGGCGCACAACATCAGCTTCCTAGCGGCGCTGATGGTGCATACCCGGTTCATGACCGGGCGGATCAGCACCAACATGATCGCCGAGGAATATCCGCATGGCTTCCACGCCGCTGATGTGCCGCATGACGATCCGGCGCTGCTGATCTCGGTTGCGGCCTTCATTCACCGCCGCTATATGGATCGCGCTGCTAAGACCAGCGGCCAGTTGCGCGGCCATGAACGCAAGGTCAAAAACGACTGGGTGGTGCTAATGGGCGGCCAGCAGTATCCGACCCATGTTGAACCCGCCGTTGGCGGTTACGATGTAGCGTACATGGGCGAGACCTATCAGGTCCGCAGCGACTGGCAGTTCGGACAACCGCTATTCAAAGGGACGTTAAACGGCGCCGAGATCTGCATCCAGATCGAGCGTCGCGACATGATCTACCGGCTGTTCCACTGGGGATCGCAGGCTGACGTCATGGTGTTGTCGCCCACCGTGGCGGCGCTACAGATGCTGATGCCCGAAAAAGCCGCTGCCGATATGTCCAAGTATCTGCTGTCGCCGATGCCGGGCCTGCTCACCAAGCTCATGGTGCAACTCGGTCAGGAGGTCAAGGCCGGCGAAGACCTGGCGGTGATTGAAGCGATGAAGATGGAAAACGTGTTGCGAGCCGATCACGACGCCAAGGTCGCCAAGATTCTAGCGACTCCGGGCGACAGTCTGGCGGTGGATCAAGCGATCATCGAGTTCGAATGAGCCACTAACAGCGAACCGGCAATCTTGCCGGTTCGCTGTTCAACCGCTGTATCTCCAGCCCGGGCCGCAAGCCTGGGCTGCGTCGTTTAGCCATCTGGTCAAAACAGCGCCGTAACCCAGTTCGCTCTCAAGATCGTCTGCCCAATCAGTGCGGCGGATTGATCCAATCATCTTCCGCGCCAGGTCAACCGTGGGGCTGTTGAAAATCGTGCGTAAAGCCGCGAAGACCGGCGCCTAGCCGTCGTCACGGATTCAGGAACCGCTCAATGAACCCCACAGCTTTTTTACCCAAGAGCTCTTGGCCAGTTCCGGCCGGATGCCCTGCTCCAGAAAATACGGAACATAGTGCTTGTCGGTTTCCATGATGTGCTTGGTCAGCCAGACTTTGAGAAAATGCGCCAGCTCAAAACTGATCGAAAGCTTGCCCGACGCCAGCTTAGCGCGAAAACCGTTGAGCTGATCAATCAGTTTGTCGTGTTCTATTTTATGCCGCTCATATCCCGGGTAGTGCATGATCCGCATCAGACTCTCTTCGACCGCAAAGTGAATTCTGGTGTATTCTCCTAATTTTTCAAGAATTTGATTGGTGATCTCTGCCCCATGCCGGTGTTGGATCGCTTCATGAATCTGGTTGAGCAAATCCACCAGCACCTTGTGCTGAAGGTCGATTTCCTCGATACCCACGCTTAGTTCATTGGACCATTCGATAAAGTTGGCCATGACCAGAATGTCCTCACTGGGTTGTGCTATCGGGCAGGAAACGGGATGAACCTGCCAATAATCACGCATAATAATAAGGGTATTTTACGCTCCAATGTTGCTTTGCGGCAGTGTTCGGCAAAGCCAGATGGTTAACGGACATGCTTCGCCACGAAATCCAGATAGCCGCGCCGGCCATTCTCTTTGTTCCAGTGATGAGTTGATTTCAAAATCCGCTTCAGGCACTGGAGGATCTCGTCGACCGTGAGCGGGTTAACTCTGATCTCATTGTTCGGGCCTGGCTCAATGCCCAACCGCCAGTCGCACATCGCCTTCATCCGGTCGAAGGTCGCAGTTTCCAGCGCGTCCAAAGCAAACCGCTTGGGCGCTCTGCCGATTTTTTGCGCGACGTAATGATCGATCAGCGCCTCCAAGGCCCGCATCGCCGTGTGATCGACCATTTGCGGATGGTCACGATAGACCGAGATAATGCCAAATTCGATGTTCTGCAGCATATCTTCATACTGCTCTTCAAATTGCATCGAAAACCTCCTCTGGAATCCACTCAGTACGGCGGCAACAATCGCCGGAAACCGTGCAGCAGCACAATCAGCAAAAATAGCAAATTTCGTAGCGGAATAGCCGGCCAGCAGTATCGCACTGGCGCGGCGGGCTGACCGGTAGCGGTCACTATCGCCAATCGGGTCCCCAGAGTGCGCAGCAACGGCAACGAGCGCGGCCAATCGACTACGCCCGTCCGCCAGTCCGCTGGAATGCCGTCCTCGCCGTTCATCGCGCCCGCCAGCGCCCCGACAATAGCGCCGGTGGTGTCCGTATCTCCACCGCAGTCCAGCACCGCCGTCAGCGTTGCCCGGAAGTCGCCGCCCTGTCGGAACCAAGCGTAAACGACCACCGGAACCGTATGATAGATATAGCCGGTCACACCCTTGGCCAGTCCCAGCCGTTCCGCCAGTGCTGAAACCGACGCTCCATCCCGCGCTGCCTGGGCAATGATGTCCACCAGATCTTGCCAGCCGTGATCCTCTGGGCCGCACCGGCGCAACAGCGCCAGAAAGTCATCGAGCGGAGGTGGCGCGGTCAACCGTTCCCGCACGATCCAGGCCGCCAGTTCAGCGATGGCCGTTGCGCCAATCAGCGCTTTTTGATCGGTGTGCGTCATGCGGGTCGAAGCAGCGACATAGGCAGCCCGCCGTTCGGCATCGTGGGCAAAGAACGCCCCCATGATCGCCACCCGCATGGCCGGACCATTGCCTGCGGAATACACCCCACTGTAGCTCGGCGGGAATCCTAGCCAAAGCTTGCCAATCGCCCGCAAGGTCGCAAAACCAATCCCGGCGGGTAACGACAGCAGCCAGCCGCGCAAACACCAACCTAACCGGCGAGCGAAACGCTTCGGCGAATCGGGATGGCGTAGCAGGCATTGCGCGACAAAGATCGTATGTTCGGTATCGTCGCTGATCATGCCGTGTCCGAAAACCAGCCGATGCCGCCAGCGACTTCGGTACAAACGCTGGGTCCGGTAGCGGGACAATCCTTCCGCTGGCAGCCCCAGCGCATCACCGACTGCGGCGCCGATCAGCAGGCCACGCAATCGCAAAGGCAACTCAGCGACAGGGGCTTCAGAGCCTGGTGATGAATTTTTCAATGCGTCGATCCCCATTAACATGGATCAATTTTCAATGAACGCCTGGGAGTTTTCACCCCGGCTTTGCGCTCCGGTTCAGCAAGAACGGGATTTCCGTCCATGCCGGGATCAGCGCCGGGTCAACCGGTAGACCTTCTCCACCAGCCAGGTCAGGCCACGCTCCCGCCAGCGTGATTCCTGCTCCAGCGCATTGCGGGTGTAGAGCAATTCCACGGTATGGGCCGGCTCATACAGCGCCCGAACTTCCGTTTCACTCACCGCAAAAGGCGGTCCGGCCAATACCGTCTGATCGTATTCCATAGTGACCAGCAACAGGTGAATCGCGCAAGGTGACACCGAACCCAGTTTGTCGGCATAGCGCACGCGCAGGGCTGGCGGCAGTGCAATCAGCGAAGCCCGATCATAAATCCCAACGCAATCGGTGAGATGGCGCGGCTCCAGACTGAAAAAATCCCCGAGCAGAATCCGGATTTCATCCGCCTCCCAATACTCGAAAGCGCCTTCCCGCCATCGACGCGGCGATAACCGGTTTTCTGCAAAAAACGCCTCCACGGCAATTGGACTGATTTCCACGCCAGTCACTGGATAACCCTCGCCCGCCAACCACAGCAAATCGCAACTCTTGCCGCAGAGTGGGACAAAAACCCGCTGGCCGGGCGGCAATTGCAACTGGGTCCAGAATTGCTGGAGGTGGACATTAATATGCTGCTGGTGAAAGCCGATTTCGGCCCGCGCCCAGCGTTCATGCCAGAATGAGGGTTCCATACGCTTCAATCGCTCCGGTTTAGGTATAAATTTAGCTCAATGGGCGAAAGGAACTGATAGCGCCAGCCCGCACCCACTGCCGCCAGCGCCCCGATCCAGCCCGGTTCCAAAAGCAGATTCATCAAACTCCATTCCCGACCAGACGGATCGCGCATCCTGGTCCGGCCATCCGGCGGTTCCCCATCCTGAAAGCAGACATCCAAGGTTCGCCATTCACTGGCAAAACCGGCGCCGAGCGCTTTAGCGATAGCTTCCTTGCGGGTCCAGCAAGCGAAAAAGGCTTTCTGACGCTGCGCTGGCGGCACGGACTGAAACGCAGCCCACTCCCGCAGCCCGCAAACCCGATGGATGATCGCCGCATCATCCACCGACCGATCAGTCTCTTCCAGATCAACGCCCACCTCACGGCGAGCGACTGCATACAACACCCGATGGCCGCTATGCGCTAGATTAAAGTGCAGTCCGGCGGCGGCCTCTTCACCCGCCAACTGCGGCTTGCCATGCGAACCCTGGCTAAACCGCAGCGCCGCCGCCGGCCGGTTCAAATACCCGCCAAGCAATTCCCGCAGCAAGCCACGCCCGGCAATAAACCGCGCCTGATGTTCGGGAAAGCGGAACCGCGCCGCCCGTTCCTGCTCATCCGCAGTTAAGATCGCCGCCAATTCCAGCAACGGCGTTGGCGGCTGATCGAGGTCAGCCAGCCACAAATGAATGTCGTCCGCCGTCAGAATCTGACTCATTGCTCATCCCTCACCACCCGCCGCCAATACAGCGCCGTCGGATTAACCTTGCTAACCCATTAATCAAAGACTGGATATCCGCTTTCGCAAGTATGATGACTTGAGGATGGCCGGTGAAAGCGCTGAATCTGCCTAACGCGCTATGAAACTGGCGTATTTTCGCCTACCCGCCTCCCTCCCTGACGAAGGTGGGCGGCAGCCTGCAACCGGAATAGCCATGCGCTTCGCCCAGTGTTTCCCTACACTGACGACTTCTCTCACCATCGCCATGAGAACGTCTGCATGAGCCACATCATCGACATCAAAATCCGAGGCTACCACCTGGACTTATTCCGCCATGTCAACAACGCCCGTTACCTGGAGTTTCTGGAGGAAGCTCGCTGGAGTCTGCTGGAAAGCCGGGGCAGCCTGGCGTTTTTCGAGAACAGCCACTACACCCTGGCGGTGGTCAACATCAACATCGATTACCGCCGCGCTGCCTATATGGGCGAAGTGCTGTGCATTACCACCACGATGAAAACCATCGGTAACCGCAGTTGCGTGATGCGCCAGTTGATCACGCTCAAGGGTACCGATACCGTGGTTGCTGATGCCGATGTCGCTTTCGTCATCGTCGATACCCGCACCGAGAAGGCGGCGGTGCTGGACGGCGAGTTGCGGGTAACGATGGAGCGGTTGTTGACCGAAACCGCGTAAACCCGCCAGGCTATTACCTGCACGCGACACCCACCGCCGGTTGATGCGGCCACTCGTTATTCCTTCGCCGTCTCCTAGCCCAGCGGTTCTACTATGCCTCGGGCTGCCTGCCAGGCCGCAAATTCCGCCGCCGGCAGCGGTCGGCTGAATAGATAGCCTTGCGCCAGATCGCAACCCTGTTCCAGCAGAATCCGCCGCTGGCCCTCGGTTTCGACGCCTTCCGCCACCACCACCAATCCCAGGCCATGACCCAAGGCAACGATGGTTTTGGCGAGGGTGCGGCTGTCCGGGTCAATCTCCAGATCGCGCACAAAACTCTGGTCAATCTTCAATGCGGTGATCGGTAACCGCCTGAGATAGCCCAGGCTGGAATAACCGGTGCCAAAGTCATCAATCGCCAGACCGATGCCCAACCGCTCAAGGGTGCGGAGCGTTTCCATAATCTGAGCGCTGGTTCCGAGCAGGGTAGATTCGGTCAATTCCAGTTCCAGCGCCCGAAATGGCACATTGTGGGTTACCAGCAAATTCTCGATGTGAGCGGCGCAGCGGGGCTCGCCAAAATGGCGGGCGGCAAGGTTGACCGCTACGGTCAGAAACGGGAGGCCTGCGTCGCGCCAGGCGACCAGTTGCCGGCACACTTCCGCCAGCATCCAGTCGCTGAGCGCCACGATCAGATCGCTGGCTTCCGCCATTGGAATGAAGTGATTGGGCGGAATCAGGCCACGGTCGGGATGTTGCCAGCGCACCAACGCCTCGGCGCCCACCAGCGCCCCATCCGCCAGCCGCAATTTGGGCTGGTAATAAGCCCGCAACTGACCGGTTTCAATCGCCTGACGCAATTCTACCTCCAGCATCAATCGCGCCGCGCCAGCGATATTCATCTCCCGTGCATAGCGGACCTGGGTATTACGCCCGTCCTTCTTGGCCTGATGCAGAGCGGTGTCGGCGTTCTGGAGCAATTCGCCAAAGTTGGCGCCGTCATCCGGGTACAGGGCGATGCCGACCGACAAGGTGACGCGCAGGCGATGGTTGGCAATCGTGAATGGCTGGCGAAAGGCGGCTAGCAGTTTGTCGGCCACCCGCCGCGTTCCGTCCAGATCAGTCTCCGACAACAGCAGCACAAACTCGTCGCCGCCCAACCGGGAAACGGTGTCCGCTTCCCGAATCAAACCCCGGAGTCGGCAGGCCGTTTCGACCAACACCGCATCGCCCTCAACATGACCCAGCGAGTCGTTAATCTCCCTGAACCGATCCAGATCGAGAAACAGCACCGCCAATGATCCGCTCCGCCGCACCGCCAGCGCCAAGGCCAGTTGTGCCCGTTGCGCCAGCAGCGCCCGGTTCGGCAATCCGGTCAGAATGTCGTAGTAGGCTAACTGTTCACTGCGCTGCTCAGCCCGTTCACGATCCGCAATAAACCGCGCTTGCTGGACGTTCTGATACGCCAGAGTGGATAACTGCCCGGCCAGAACGAACAACGCTTCGGCTACCCGCTGGAACTGGTCCCGGGACATGGTGGGCACTTCTTGAAACGCCGCCAGAAATGCCTGTTCCTCCACTCCGATCTCGCGGGCGTACTCCGCCATTCGGGTCTCGCTCTGGGTTTGATCGCGCACCTGCCCAATCAGCCAGTTGGCGATGTGTCTGCCGCCGACGGTGATGCTGGCCCCGGCGTCCCACAGTCCGCCGCTCAGGCAGGGCTGGATGATAGGACCGTCAGGGTGATAACGACCGATGATCGCGTCCGATTGGTAGCAGTTTTTGCTCCCTTTCTCCGTATTCCGAATCAAGGTTTCGCACAACCGGCAGAAATTGCTGGGCCGCGTGATCGGCACGCCGTTGGTACGGGTAATGATCGAGGCCACACTCGTCGCCCGGGCAAACAGATCCTGTAAATGCTGGATCTGTTCCAAATTGAACAAATCCTCAAATTCAACGCCGCCTTCCTGATCCAGCGGACGGGTCAGCGCCACAATCCGGCTGGACAAGGTTTCCTCCAACCGCTGCCGTTCGGTAATATCGCGGCCGGTGCCGTGATAACCGACGAACCGGCCCTCAGCATCATAGCGAGGCATTCCACTGATACTAAATCCGCGATCCTCGCCGGACTTGAGGCAAACGCGATATTCCAGATCCCGAAATGGCAGGTGGGCGTCCAGCAGGGCGCGGTGGGCCGCCCATTGCTCCGGAGTCAGGTCGGTGGCGATTTCCCAACGGGTCTTGCCGATCAGGGCAGCGGGATCGATGCCAGCCAGTTCCAGACTGCGGGCGGCGCCGCCCACTGAGAGATAGGTAAAACGGAACTGGTCATCCTGTTCCCAGAACCAGTCGGAAGCCAGCCCCGCCAGATCGCGAAAGCGCGTCTCACTGGCTAGCAGCGCGGCTTCAGCGAGTTTGCGCTGGGTAATGTCGCGCCAGGTGGTGTGCAGGATGCGCCGACCCCGCCACGGAATCACCGTCAACAACACCTCGACCCACAGCGTACTGCCATCCAGACGGCGATGCATCCACTCGAAGCGCTGGCTGCCTTCCCGAAAAGCCGCCGCGATGATTTCCTCGGCCTTTTCGGCAGAGCGCCGGCCATCAGGCTGAAACTCCGGCGACAATTCGGCAGGTTGCCGGCCCAGCACCTGTTCCCGATTCGCTGCTCGCAACAGGCGAACCGTAGCCTCGTTGCAATCAAAGAAGCGCTCATGATCCAGCAGCAGGTTAGAGTCACCCGACTGATCGAACAAGGTGCGAAACAACTGCTCACGCTCTCGCAATCCAGAGCGCCGCATTCTGCTCAGCAAAGCGGTTGGAAAACCACAGATCATCGCTAGCAGAGCATGCATCTCGTTCCTCATGATGGGGTTTCGTTACCTGGGGTTATCTGCGGGAGGCGCATTCTAACGATCCATTTCCCAGCGCCAGGCGTCAGCGATGATCGTCGCCAGATCGGCGCGGCGCGGCTGCCAGCCCAATTCCGCGCGCGCGCGCCGTGAATCGGCCACCAGTCGCGCCGGATCGCCAGGCCGCCGCTCGCCGTACGCCACCGGAATCTCCCGCCCCGTCACGACGCGGGCGGTATCGATGACTTCCTGCACCGAGAAGCCGTTGCCATTGCCAAGGTTATAGGCCGCGCTGCCGCCGCCATCCCACAATCGCTGCAAGCCCAACAGGTGCGCCTCGCCCAGATCGTTGACGTGAACGTAGTCGCGGATACAGGTCCCGTCGGGAGTCTCGTAATCCTTGCCAAACACGGTGATCTGCGGGCGACGGCCAGTAGCAGCTTGCAGCGCCAGGGGAATCAGGTGGGTTTCCGGATCATGACGCTCGCCCAGTTCGCCATCGGGATCAGCCCCGGCGGCGTTGAAATAGCGCAGGCACACCGATTTCAACCCATAGGCCGCATCGTAATCCTCCAGCATCTGCTCAACCATCCATTTGCCGCGTCCGTAGGGATTGATGGGCTGTTTGGGGTGATCTTCATCAATGGGACTATGGACCGGCTCGCCGAAGATCGCCGCCGTGGAGGAGAAAATGCAGTGACGCACCCGATGCGCCACCATCACGTCCAGCAGGTTCTGGGTCTTGAACACATTATTGCGGTAATACTTGGCCGGCTCGCGCACTGACTCGCCGACCTGGATGTAGGAGGCAAAATGCATCACTCCATCAAAATGGGTTTCCTCAAACAACTCGTCAAGAATCTCCCGTTCGTATAAGTCGCCCAAGACGAACCGCGCCCCTCGAACCGCATCACGATGGCCGTTGGACAGGTTATCGAGCACGGTGACTTCAAACCCGCGCTGGTTCAGCAGCTTGACCATATGCGAGCCGATATACCCGGCCCCGCCGACGACAAGTATGCGCATGAGCAATATCCTGATGGTGGTGGGCATTTTTAAAAATGATGAGAAATCAGATACAACTTCCTGAAATTCAACGAGTTGAACCGAATCTCTCTGTCTCTAATGCAGCTTCCTCCTTTGCCAAAAGGGGGATCAGCGGGATTTGCCTCAAGCCGTCGCCAGATAATCCTCAATCCGCACGGCATCGATCTGTTCAGGTTGCAGAAAGGCTTCGGCATAACGACGGTAGACGCCGGCCCGCAGGAACAGCTCGAACAGCTCCGGGTCAATGTGTCCCTCTTCGCGCATCCGGGCCATGATCCGCAACGCTTCGGTCAGGGTCTTGCCCAACTTGTACGGTCGGTCGACGGCGGTCAACGCCTCAAAAATGTCGGCAATCGCCATCATCCGCGCCGGTGCGCTCATTTGGTCGCGATGCAGGCGCTTGGGATACCCCCCGCCATCCATTTTCTCGTGGTGGCCGCCGGCGATCTCCGGCACTCGCCGCAACGGCTTGGGGAAAGGCAGCCGCGACAGCATGATGATGGTCTGGACAATGTGTTCGTTGATCTTGTAGCGCTCTTCCCCGGTTAACGTGCCTCGCCCGACGCACAGATTGTGCAGCTCGCCCCGGTCATACAGCAGCTCCGGCGCGTCGAGCCGAAATCCCCAGGGATTGTCCGGCTCGATCCGATCCTGCAGGTCGCGCTCGAAACGATGCTCCGGCTTGTCGGCCAGCAGCGGCTCCAGGATTGGCAGCGGCAGGGCCGGAGCACGTTCCTTGCGGGTCCGCTCCTCGTGCGACAGGCCGATCCGGTCATCGAGAGTGCGCCGCCAGCTTCGTTCGGCAATATGCCTGATCCGGGCGATCTGCGCCGCATCCATGAATTCGCCGCCCTGGTTGCAGTGGGCGATGAAGGCAAACTCCTCGTCCAGCGTTCGCCATTGGGCTTCCAACGCCGCCCGCAGCGTCTCCCGATCGCCGCCGTCGGCAACTTGCCGCCAGTAGTCAATTTCGGCATCGCGCTTGACGACTTCAAAGCGCATTCGCACTTCGTGAATTCGATCGTAAATCGTTTCCAGCTTGGTGGCCTTGTCCACCACATATTCCGGCGTAGTGATCTTGCCGCAATCGTGCAACCAGCAGGCAACGTGCAATTCCTCCCATTCCGCCTCGCTGAGGTTGAAGTCCCGGAATGGTCCTTCGCGGGCCGCACAGGCCGCTTGGGCCAGCATTTTGGTCAACTCCGGCACTCGGGCGCAGTGGCCGCCGGTATAAGGACTCTTGGCGTCAATCGCGTCGGCCAGCAATCGGATGAAGGCTTCAAACAGGTTTTTCTGGGCGTGCAGCAATCGCTGGTTTTCGATGGAAACCGCCGAGGTGCCCGACAGCGCGGCGATAAACGCCAGCAGTTCCGCCGAAACACCCCGGTTTGCCTGCTTCGCATCCTCGACAATCAGCAGCGCCAATGCGCCGACCAGTTCCTGCTGACGGTTACGCAGCGGCACGATGATTAATTGACCAGGGCGTTCCGCCAGCGCCCCGACCAGCGGCGCCAGATAGTCGGCCACGGGTCCCGCAGCGAGAGATTGCACCTGAGGAGCAGCCGCTTGCGCCGCCTGAACCAGCGGATGCGGCGCCGGATCGGTCAGAGGCAGAACGGTGAGCTGGCTGACCGCGATCGGATCGGCCCCACCCCGCAATCGGGCAGCGACGGGTTGCAGCCCGCGCTCGTCATCGCTGACCAGCAACAGCAAACCAGCGTCGGCCTGGGCCAGCGCCAGGGTTTCAGCCAGCACTCGGTCGAGCAGGCGTTCGAAATGCTGTTCAGCCGCGAGCGCCGCCCCAATGTCAAGAAAACGGCGGATAGTGGATTTCATCAGCGCCATCGCCTCGGCTAACTGATTGACTTCGGTGATGATCGAGCGCACCGCCACCGGCTCCTGGAATTCGAAGCGGCGGATCCGTGCCGCCTCGCCGACCAGGCATTGCAAATGCCGGGCGATGCGATTCGCCAGCAGCCAGGCCGCCGGCAGCGCCAGCAACACCAGACCCAGGGCAATCAGCACCGAGTGGTTGCGAATCCGCGCGGCATCGACCAGCAGATCATTCTGGGGGACAGCCAGCGCCAGATACAGGGTTTTCCCATCCTTAATCGGCAGGGTTTTCACTGCGCCTCGCCACTGTTGCCCGGCGATGTCCAGGGTGAAGCCGGCCGGATCCAGCCGCGCCGCCCGGCGCTGGGGATCGCGCAGATCGCGATCCAGGCGGTCCAGCACCGGCTCGTCCAGTTCAAACAGCGCCGCCAGCCGGAATTCATCCGCGCCTTCCAGTCGCAGCAGTTGTTCTGCTTCGGGATAGGCCAGCACCTGGCCTTGTTCATTGAACAGCGCCAGTTCGGTGCTGGGCAGGAACCGGCTGGCGGCCAGCACTGCAGAGACTTGGCGCAGGGTGAGATCAGCACCGACCACCGCTGTTCCGGTGGCGGCGCGGCGCGCGATGGTGGCGCCCACTTCGCGGGTGGTGAAAAACAGGTAGGGGTCGGTTTGCACCCGCTCCGCCCGATCCCGCGCCATCCGGTACCAGGGCCGGCTGCGGGGTTCAAAGCCATAATCAGGCAGGGGATCGCGGCGCAGCAAATTCAGCGTCGCGTCGTAAAACAGGAAAGTCCCGATGGTTGCGCCTGCGGCATCGCGTTCCACACTCTGCGCCAGGTAGCGAGCCGACTCCGGGGCATTGAACGCCGCTCGCAATGGCGAATCGGCCGGCAATGGTCGCAACAGGAAAAAATCGCCGTCGTCGTAGCCAATAAACAACGCGGATACATGATCCGCCTGCTCCAGGACTTCCCGTAAATAGTCGAGACTCTGGAGCCGTTCTTCCAGCGAACCGGCGAACGCCAGCCGTTGCCACGCCAGCAAATCAACGGTAATGGCGACCGGCGCATAAAGGTCGTGGAGTTGTTGCCGGGTCTGGTCGGCAATCCGATTGAAGCGCTCGGTAGCCACCTGGAGCATCAGCCGGGTGGTTTCAGCGTAATTGTTCCAGATCACCGCCCCGCCCAGCAACAGGATCAGGGCAATGAACAAGGTGGCGATGTGGATCCGCAGCGGTAATTGGCGGTGGGTGTTCCGCACGATGGCGCTCAGTGATTTAAATGATCGCATCAGGAACTCCTGGCAACGCGGTATGAGGAAGGTAATAACCAATACCACAATTATAGAAAGTGCTTTGACATAGAGCGATCCAGTTGAGTACAGAACCTTTTTTAGGTAATTTTAAGCAGGTAAACTCCAGACCCCAAAGGCGATCATTAGTAGCTCGCAATTTTTTGGTTACATTATATAGCAGTCCTATATAGGTTGTGTAATTTTTAAATACCAACTGATTTTTTCAAAATTGAAGATATTCTTATTAAGAAAATTGAAGAAACAGTTTTTGACCTGATGAAAAGTTTTGTTATTGAAGAAATTATTCCGTAAAAACCTTTTTCCTTTTAACCAAACATCTTCTGTAGGATTTTGAGCAGGAGCATAAGGGGCGCAGCGCAGCCCTTTTAAGGTGATCAAAAAGTTATTGTATAATAAGAGAATTTTTCGATCTTACATTGAGGAACGCCCATGTTTAGTGACATTTTTCAGCGATTTATTCAAAAGCGGCCTGTCGCAACAATGGTGCTTGTTTTGCTGGAAAACTTTTTGAACGCTGATCAACTTGATCGTTGGTTTAATACT
>JAJHPN010000441.1 GCA_020890855.1 Candidatus Contendibacter sp.
CCCTGGTGTTGGGCTTGACCCTGCTGGCGGGGTGCGGCAGTGATGATGATAATGGCGTGGATGGGCGGGTGGGCCGCAGCTATGTATACGGCACCCTTGATGGGGCCTTGGCCTCGCAACTCGTGCAAACCTTCGCTCCCCACCCCTGGCGCGGCGAGACCGACGGCACCCTGCTGATCGCCGCCGACACCCTGCTGGCGCTGTCCACCAGCCAGAAAGCCGCCGCGCACGCCATCATCAAGAGTGGGCAACATGCGGTGCTGGTGACCAGCGCCCGGCAACCGCATGTCGAGGCGCTGCACGCGCTGACCAGCACCCCTGCCGCCGTCGCGCTGGATCGGATGCCCGCCCACTATGTTTCTAGCGAACTCTATGGCTTTGCCCAACCGAATGGGCTGATGCGGATGATCGTGGCCCCGCCCTTCCCCGCATTGCCGGAACCGGAACCGGAATCGAGCCGGCAGGAACGGGCAGAATTCGTCGCCACCTGGATTCTGGAGAAAGTGCGGGAAACGGCAAAGTCGGCCCAAGGTTATCGAGTCAGTCAAGACGCTGGCCCGGCGCAACTTTCGCCTACCTCGCCCCCCTGGCAGCTTGCGGTGGCGGACACCATGCCCGCCTATTGGAGCACCTGCGATCTTGCGACCCAGACTTGCACGAATCAGGCGCAACTCTTCGTGTCGGCGTGGATGGTCTATTCCTCCAGCGCCGTTGCCGGTCAACCAACGGATTACTTCATCATGCAAATGTCCGGCAACCTCAGCACCGCGGGTTGCAAGGATTTCTACGGCAATCGGAACCATTCCACCCGCATTGGGGCGTACTGGCTTCGGCAAGCCAACATGAGCGCCCTGGTGTCGGGGGTTACCTTCGACCAGATGGATATTAATCCTCAGTATGCCCCAGTGGAGGTCAACCCCAGCACCACTGTCACCACCGGCACGACCTGGAGCTTGTCCGGCACCGGCACGGCGGGGACATCCAGCACTGGAGCGAGCGGGAGCCTGGCTTTCACCGCCGGGGTGTCGTACAGCGATACCCGCACCGCTACCTACCAGGCGCTTGAGACACAAGTGAATATTGGCGCATCGGACAACACCGCCAGTTGGACCTACGACTCGTGGGATTTCGTCCATGCCAGCATTGAACCCAGCAACCATGCGTGTGGCGGACCGGGACTCAATGTCAGCGGCGCACTGCCCTCGATCATCTATGGCGGCACCTTCACCCCGGCGCAAAGCTGGGTCTGGCAGGCGCAGCCGTCGGTTCGGCAGCAGTTTGCCGGCAAAACCCTGCCGGTAACCGTGAACGCCTCGCTGCTGCTGGGCTGGACTTACTACGGTGGGGGACAGGGATGCGTGGCGAACTCATCGGTTGGATCGTACTACGTTGAAGATTCGCTAATGGTTCCCGTTGGTGTCGTTGGCTCTTCCGGCTCACCGAGTAATGGCCTCAACTTCGATGTATCCTGTGATGTAACAACCAATTACGGCACGATTCCGCTCGGTCCTTGGGGGCCGGATGGTCAGAACAATGGGCCGGGCAATCCAGGCGCCCCCTACGCACTGCCGACCTGGACCGTGAATGTTCCGTTTGCGCCTACTTCTCTTGCGGTTCCAACCCTCGCCACTATTTCACCCACCAGTGGTTCGGTAGGCACGGTGGTGACGCTGACTGGAACCAATCTCAACGCTGCAACCACGGTCAATTTCGGCGGAACCGCCATCCCCAGCAGCAGTTTTTCTTACACCACCGCCGGGACGATTCAGGTCGCTGCACCCAGTGGCACAGGTACGGTGCAGGTCTCGGCAGGCAATACCTCTGGCACCAGCAACTCCATCGCCTTTACCTACACGCCGTAGGTCGTATCCGCCGTGACGCCGGGTTAATCCCCGGCTGAGGCCCCATCGCCCACGAAATGCGATGATGGAGATTGGGCGGCCGGTTTAATATTGGGATCGCGCCGCCCATTCGATCCATCGTGTTCAGGAAAATCACCCGAGTTTTGGTGGTCCTGCAAAATGTAGTGATTCGCCATGTTTTTACAGATAATTTTATGATTTAAAAACTTATTACCAGGACGCTACTTTCTACAGCACTACCTATTTCGGGACGGGCGGGCCTCGTGTCTTTAGCTTCGCTGGCCTACGCCAGGATTTCCGCGAACACAACGCGGCCGTTTGTTTAACACTGGTCACTCTCATGTGAGGTATCACTGATGGAATACCGATTACTAGGCGCATCCGGCCTCAAGGTTCCCGTCTTATCCTTGGGCACCGGCACGTTTGGCGGTCGCGGCGAACTGTTCTCGGCGTGGGGTCACACCGAGGTTGCCGAAGCCAAACGCCTCGTCGATCTCTGCCTTGACGCCGGGGTGAACCTGTTCGACTCGGCGGACGTTTACTCCGGCGGAGCCGCCGAGGAGATTCTCGGCGCGGCGATTAAAACCCGTCGCGACCAGGTGCTGATTTCCACCAAAGCGACCTTTCGCCATGGACCGGCTGTCAACGATGTCGGTTCCTCGCGTTACGCCCTTATCCGGGCCGTTGATCGCGCCCTGCGCCGGCTCGGAACCGACTACATCGACTTGTTTCAGCTTCACGGCTTCGACGCCGCCACACCGGTTGAAGAGACCCTCCGCACCCTCGATAATCTGGTCACCGCCGGCAAAATTCGCTACATCGGCTGCTCGAATTTTTCAGGTTGGCATCTGATGAAATCGCTGGCGATTTCGACCCAGTACGGGTGGGCGCGCTACGTGGCGCACCAAGCCTATTATTCGTTGGTGGGTCGGGAATACGAGTGGGAACTCATGCCCCTGGCCATCGACCAGCAGGTGGGGGGAGTCATCTGGAGTCCTCTGGGTTGGGGCCGACTGACGGGCCGTATCCGGCGCGGTCAACCACTCCCCGCATCGAGTCGCCTCCAAAGCCCGGTCGCCGCGAGCCTGGGTCCCCAAGTACCTGAGGACTATCTGTTCCACGTGATCGACGCTTTGGAGGCGGTCGCGGCGGAGACCGGCAAAACCGTTCCACAAATCGCTCTTAATTGGCTCCTGCAACGCCCATCTGTCTCAACGGTGATTATTGGCGCGCGCGATGAGAACCAACTCTGTGAGAATTTGGGGGCGACCGGGTGGAGCCTCTCGCCCGAACAGATCGCGACGCTGGATCAAGCCAGTGCTGTGCCGAAGATCTATCCTTATTGGCATCAAGCCGGCTTCCAGGAGCGGAATCCGCTCCCAACCTGTGATCCCCTATGACGATGGATCCCCTCGCTCTTGAACCTAAGTCGCGGAGGTTGCCTGTTTAGGGCCAATCCGACCCGCGTTGAAGGAAGGCATCGTTGATAGGCGAGAGGAGTCCATCCTATCGTTGCACCTGATCCCGCTAAAGCGGGGCAGGTGAGCGAAGTCGTTATGTTTTAAGGAATAAAATGGCAATGCCGGATGAAATACAAAAATCGCAACGGCATTATAAAATCAATCGCTAAAGGAAGAGTCATTTCAACCATGAAGAACATTATTATGATTGCCATTGTTGTAGCTATTGGTTGGTATGGAAATTATCTGTACAAACAGCGTGGGCATAACATAGAATTTATGCAAAACTCATCAACTAATTTAGCAAATGATAAAAAGCTAAAGTGCATTACTAAAACAGGCAGCGTTATATATGGAACTGTGCCACATGGAACGATATGCGAAAAACTGGAGCCGATTGAAGGTTCATTAACAGTAGTTTCTACTGAAACCCGTACTGAAAGAGGAGGTGGATATAGTTCCAGCAAAGAAAATAGTAGAGTTTCAAGTTTCAAATGTGATGGTAGAACACATTGTTCTCAAATGACCTCTTGTGAGGAAGCTACTTTCTTTTTGAAGAATTGCCCAGATGTCAAAATGGACGGAAATAATGATGGCATTCCTTGTGAAAAGCAATGGTGTAAATAATCAAAGCAACACAAACGAAGTACAGTGGAATCTGGGAAACACTCAAC
>JAJHPN010000034.1 GCA_020890855.1 Candidatus Contendibacter sp.
CGTTCTGGCGGATACTCGCGCACCTGGCGCAGGTAGGCTTTCTTGATGGCGTCGTCATCCGCCGTTTCAACAGCGCCCAGTACGGCAAAGGGATTCAGCATGGTCAACTCCGGCGGCGTCCGCCCCGACCACGCGGGCGCGGCAGCGGAAAGGGAAAGCCCGGCGCATCATCGTCGCTGTCGCCAGACTCCGCAGCGCCGAGCAGCAGCATGCGCATGATGGTGCGCTGCATCTCCGGCGGGAAATCGTCATCCGGCGGCAGATCATCGAGAATCTGTTCCAGCATGATTTTCCGCAGCGCCGGCGGCGCCCGATTCAATTCCCGACGCATTTCTTCGATCTCGCCCCGGATGTCGGACGGCAGCATGGTCACCGGAATCGGCATTGCTCCACGGTTGCCGCCAGGCCGGCCGAACCGCAGCGGCAACCCTCTCCCACCCCCGCTCATAAACTGGCTGATCCGGATTCCCGCCCGGTGATCGCCGGTATTCCGGGCGGTTTCCAAGGCGGTTTCCAGGCGCTGTTCATCCCGATCCTTCACCGCAAAAGCAACGCCTTCGGCGCGGCCATAAATCTGATAGTAAATAAATATCAGTGGCTTGAATTGACGATCAATGGCTTGGGTCGCGGCGTATTCCAGTAATTCGTAATGGGGAACCTGGTGCAGGCATTCACAGACCAGGAGCAGATCATCTTCATGGCTGAGTAGCTTAATGGCGCGTTTCAGCGGTTTTTCCAGGTCTTCCAGCACCGGACCCAAGTTCGTCACGCCGGCTTCCCGGTAGGCGCTCAGCAATTGGGTCAGCGCCAGCAAATCAGCGCGGTCAATCGTGAATTTACGCGGATCGCCGAGTTCAAAGTCGCGCAGAAAGATGGCGGGGTCCAGTTTCAGACGGGTCGCTTCCATCGTGAGCCGCAGCCAGGCCAGCACCGGGCTGCCGGCCAGGCGAACGCCTTCCTGCAACCAGCGGCGCATCGATTCGCGTTGACGTTGTTGAAACGCCAGCAGCCCCCGATTGATTTCCACCAGGCCACTGCGCGCGTTGTCCCGCTCCAGTTGCCCGGCGCGGTCCAGCTCCTTGGTCGCCAGATCGTATTTGCCGGCCAGCATCTGTTTGCGGGCATGGGCCAGATGGGAAGTGATCAGGATAATGCGGGCCTGGGTGTTGATCGGGTCCAGCTCCAGCACCCGCCTCGCAAAGCCGGCCGCCTTTTTATAGGCCTTGCGCGCGGTGGCGGTTTTGACTGCCGCCAGCAACGTCAGCGGGTCATCCGGGAAGTGCTTGACCGCCTGGTCTACCCAGCGGTGATATTCCTTGTCGTTGCCGAACTGCTGGTGCAGCGCCGCCAGCTTTAAATAGGTATCGCGGTCATCGGGGTCGAGTTGCAGGCTTTCTGCAAGATAACTGGCCGCATCTGACGACTCATCCCAGAACGAATCTTCGTCGCCTTCCATCAGGGTCGCCATATGGCGCAGCACCAGCGCCGCCATCAGCCGCCCGTCGGGATTGCCCGCATCCTTGGCCAATTCATTGGCGCAGGTTCGCCAATGCCGCAGGGCTTGTTCGATTTCATCGCTCCGTTCCGCCCGCAACGCTTGCAGGCGATGCGCCTCGAACGCGGGCAGCGGCCCGAACAGCTTGGCGTAGCTTGGCTGGCCCTGGAGGTAGCCCGGCAGCAGCGCCAGGCATGTGCGCCGGGCCGCTTCGTGGTCGAAAGCCGCCAGATTGGCGGTGATAAAGCCAAACAGCACTTTGGGATCGGGCTGATTGCCAAGCCGCGCCCAGTCCTTGAGCAGTTTGCTCTGGCGCGCGTCCAGGCCGAGCAACTGGGCGGCCAGTTCGCGCTGGGCCGGATCGAGCTTCAGTAGCGCCGGGGCCGGTTGTTCCGCAGCGCAGGCGCGGACGATGTCGGCCAACCCGTGATACGGCGAATCCGGGGCGATGCGTTCCACCAGCGCCGGGACGGCGGCGGGATCGGTGTCCAGCTTCACCAAAGCGGCAATGATTTGGCGCAAATCCCGGAACGGGGAACGGATCGGCAATTTTTGCAGGGCTTCGCGCACCGCCGCTTCCGTCTCGCCCTGACTGTAAGCAGTTAACGCGGCTTGGGCGGCCGTTAACTGCCGGCGCAACGGCGCATCAGGCGGCAAGCCATTCAGCACCTCTTTTTGACCGGAGAACGCCAGCGCCGCCAGCAAGGTTTCCAGTTCGCCCGCCTCTGTCAGCACCGCCGCATAACGGGCGTAGGCGGTCATCGCCTTGGCGTACTGACCGATGTGCAGCAGCCAGTCCACATACAGCTCGGGCTGTAGGGCCTGGCTGCACAGATTGGGGAGGTTTTCCCAGAGCACAATGGCTTCGCGATACATCGCCTTGCCCGCCAGTTCCTTGGCCCGCTCCAGATAAGCGGTCGCCAGCAACTCCCGCCAACCGCCCTGCGGCTCCCGTTTCAGCAACAGCTTGTAGACGTTAATCGCGTCCCTGTAGTCATGGGTCGACAACAGGTTTTGACCATGAACAATCAGGTCTCGGGTCGCCAGATCTTCAAGCCGGGGACGCGCCGAAGGGGCTGCGGGTTTACGCATTTCAGGAGACTCTGGACAGTGGCGTGGAACACTGGATTGATCGGCCTTTCGCTACAATCCGCTTGGCGAAAGGCCCGATTATAATGAACCGGTTATCCAATCGCTTTCAAACCGTAACAATAGCCCAGTCAACCTGTTCCGCCAAAGTCCGGGCGTCGCTCAACGCCGCGCAATGAGCCTGTTCCGGCTGGAGATGCGTCGCCGCCACCCGTTTAAGATCGTCCAGAGTGACATTGAGAATCCGTTGTCGGTAGGCGCGACGCTGTTCCGGGGTGCGGCCAAACAGGTTGCCGAAAAAGGCGCTGATGGCTTCGCCGGCGGGCGATCCGGGCTTATCAATCGTCGCGATCAGCCCAAGAATCGCCTCTTCCAATGTCCGGGCCGGATGATCGTAGGTTTGCAGCCAATCCAGCGCCCGGTCGAAATCAGCGAAGGTGTCGGTGAAACGCGGATCGCGGTAGGAATGGAAGCGGAACGCGCCGCTGTCCGGGTGATAGCCCGCCCCGCCGCCATAAGCCCCGCCCTGTTCGCGAATGGCGCGATGCAGGTAGCCGTTACGGAGAAAGTCGCCCAGCACTTGCAAAGCCGGGGCGTCGGGATGGTTGGGCGCAACGGTCGGGTAGGCCTTGGCGCAAAAGTTGATCTGGGTGTTGACGCTGAAGCCTTGCCGCAACGGACGTGGTTCCGGCGTGGCCAGCGCGAACGGTTCCGCCGCTGCGGCGCCTTCCCGCCAGTGAACCGCCAGCGCCTCGGTAATAGCGCTCTGCCGCTCGGCTTCGCTGACCACCAGCAGTTGTCGGGGCGCATGCTGCAACCGGTCGCGCAACTGTTCCAGCCGGGCGGCGAATGCGGCCAGCGACTCCGCATCGTCCAGCGCATCATCCAGCGCCTTGAGTCGTTGCAGGCCGTTCAACCCATCCCAACGCTGATTGAGCGCGGCGACCGGGCTGAGGCTGGCGGTAGCGGCGGCCAGCGCCAGCGCATGACCGTGATGGGTGATCGCCTCTTCGCGATGAGAGCGCATCTGGGCGATCAGTTCCCGCAACCGGGGCAGCTCGTCAAAGCGGGGAGTCGTCCAGGTTTCCCACAGCAGATCGGCCAGCGCGGCCTGATTGCGGGCCAGAGCCTTGCCGGTCAGGGCCAGCACGCCTTTGACCTGCCGCACATCGTCCACGCCGCCGCGCACCGTGGCGCGGGCGCTCAGACCACCCGTGACCGCCGCCTGCCGGGCCTGGGTGGCGCGATAGTCGCGCCCGGCGCTGCCAACCTCGCTCAAACAGGCGCAGAACAGCGGCAGCAAGTCCAGTTCCTCAGCGGTCAGCGCCGGCAATTCAAAAATGGTTTGCAGGTAGACCATGCCGTTGGTGCCCTGGGCGTACCAGGCGACGGGCAGGGCTCCGACCGGA
>JAJHPN010000035.1 GCA_020890855.1 Candidatus Contendibacter sp.
ATAATCGGCACAAAGCGGGCAATCACAATGGTCTTGCCGCCATGCCGTTCAAAAAACTGGTGAGTGCGGTTAAGGTATTCGCGCTTGAGAATGCGGGCGTCGGCGCTGAATACTTTTTCACCGAAATAACGGCCGGCGGCGTAATTGACGGTATCGCCGAGAATGGCGGCGACGGTCAAGAGCAGAAATATCGCATGAATGTCGATTGCGCCGATGGCAGCCAAGGCGCCGGTGGCAAACAGCAATGAATCGCCGGGCAGAAAAGGGGTGACGACCAGCCCGGTTTCACAGAACACGATCAAAAACAGAATGGCGTAAATCCAGCCGCCGTATTGGCTGGTCATGATCGCCAGATGCTGGTCAAGATGGAGAAAAAACGACAACAGATCCGCAAGCAAATCCATGATCCACTCCTCAATCAGCGCAATTGCACCACAAGTCCAGTTCAGGTTGTGGCGGTCGGAGATAACCGCCGCGTCGCAACGCCGGTTCCACTTCGGGCGGCCAGCGCAGCACCTCCATTTCCCAGGGAGCAATGGTTTTCCCCGTCATGTCGATTAGAACGGGCGCCGCACCGGTCATGCGCAAGTGCAGGCGATGCAGCGTCACCCCGTCGCCGGCCAGAATGTCAACGGAACCTTCAATAGCAGACCGAATCATCGAAGCGTCTCCGAAAGGGTTTGTCTAAGCTCATACTATAACCGCTATTACTGGAACGACAGGCGCGCGGCGCGGAGTTCCTAACGGCAACCAAAATGGAGATCAACTCGGTGCAGATTAACCATGCATTGCGCAATCAGGTGAGTGGGCGTTCCCGATGGGCGGCGTTCATTGTGGCCAGCGGGTTGCTGGCCGCCGCCAGCACGGCGGAGGCGGCTTGGACTGCGGCGATCAAGCCTGACCCGCTGACCCGTCAGCCGCGCTGCCTGCTTAGCAGCGACCCGCAGGTCACGTCGGACGGCTACGACTCGACCCCGGTGACGCTGGTGTTCAATGGCGGCGGCCTGCTGGTCGTTACCGAGTCGGAACTGGATGCGTCCTTCGCCGATCTGCAACTGACCGTGGACAAGGAGCCTTCGATCCACAGCGATCAGCGGGAGCATAAAAACATGATCCTGATTTTTGATCAGGATCTTCCTGATCTGATCCGAAAGCTGCGGGCCGGTAAACACGCTACGGTCTATCTGCGGTTCTGGCCGACCTGGCCCGCTACCCAGTCGTTTGCAGTCACCTTCAGTCTGGCCGGTTTCAGCAAGGCGCATGACAGCCTGACTCAAGGCTGCCCGCCGCCGTCCGGAACCACTCTTCCGTCTCGCTAGAAAGGGCTTAAATCATGGGCTTACGTATGAAATTCAATCTGGTGCTGCTGCTGGCCTTTGCCGTCGGCTTGGCGTTGGCGGGGTATATGTCCGATCAGATTCTTAAAAAGAACGCGCGCGAAGAGGTGATCCAGAATGCCCGGATCATGCTGGAGAGCGCCCTGGGGGCGCGCGCCTACACCGCCGAATACGTCAAGCCGTTGCTGACGCTGCAAATGAAGCGGCAATTTCTGCCCCAAACCGTGTCAGCCTACGCAGCGGCGCAGAGCTTTAAGGCGCTGCGGACCCAATTCCCGGACTACACCTACAAGGAAGCGGCGCTCAACCCGACCAACCCCAATGACCGGGCCAGCGACTGGGAAGCGGACATCGTCCAGGAATTCCGTAACAACCCAGAACGCAAGGAATTAATCGTCGAACGCGACACTCCGACCGGACGAATGCTGAATCTGGCCCGACCACTGGGGATTTACGACGAGGGCTGCCTGACCTGTCATGGCAAGGTCGAAGATGCGCCCAAGACCATGACCGACATTTACGGGGTCAATAACGGTTTTGGCTGGAAACTGAAAGAAATCATCGGGGCGCAGGTGGTCACGGTGCCAATGTCGGTGCCGCTGGCCCGGGCGCAGCAGACCTTCACCACCTTCATGATCCTGCTGGGCGCGGTGTTCGTGTTGCTGCTGGCGCTGCTCAACCTGTTACTGCATTTCGTGGTGATCCGGCCCGTGGTGCGGATGGCCGGCATCGCCACCGAGGTCAGCATGGGTAAACCGGATGTGCCTGAATATGTGCGCCAGGGCGGGGATGAAATCGCTTCCCTGTCGCAATCGTTCAACCGGATGCGGCTCAGCCTAGAAAACGCCATGAAGATGTTGGGTGAGTAAAACCATGAGCAGCGACGGCGAACTCAGCACAACCCAGCCCCCGAGCATTGGCCGCTATCGCATTCTCAATATTCTCGGTCGCGGCGCGATGGGTGTGGTGTATCTGGGTTACGACGAAGCGATTGACCGGCAGGTTGCGATTAAAACCATTCATCGTGGCTTGCTGGATGGCGAGGGCGGCCAGGAATGGCTGGAGCGGTTTCGCCGTGAGGTCCGGGCGGCAGGCCGTTGCCTGCACCCCAATATCGTCACTGTGTTTGAATACGGCGAGGTGGAGGGTTCGCCCTACATCGCCATGGAATATGTGCAGGGCCGGGAATTGCGCGATTACCTCAAGGAGCGGCAACCGTTGCCGCTCGCCAATGCGGTGGCGATCATCGTCCAGGTGCTCAATGCGCTCAGCCACGCCCACGCCCAAGGCGTGGTGCATCGGGACATCAAGCCGGCCAACATCATCGTGCTGGCTGATGGCCAAGTGAAAGTCACTGATTTTGGCATTGCCCGGTTGGACGCCAGCAGCGATCTGACTCAGGTAGGGATGATGATCGGCTCACCGAGCTACATGGCGCCAGAACAGTTTAGCGATCAGCACGCCGATCGTCGCGCTGATCTATACGCCACCGGGGTGGTGCTGTTTGAACTGTTGACCGGAGCGCGGCCATTCTCCGGGCGTAACGCCAGTGAGTTGATGTACCAGGTTCTCCGTGAGCCCCATCAGCGACTCACCCGGCTGAATCCGGCGCTGCCAACGGAACTGGACGCGGTGCTGGACCGGGCGCTGGCTAAAGCGCCGGATCAGCGGTTTCAGGAGGCCAGTGAGTTTATTGCCGCTTTGGAAGGCTTGAAGCTGGTGGAGCGCGAAGCGGCGATGGACGGTTCCACGGTGATCCGCATCGCGCCAGTTCAGACTCCGGAACCGCCGGCAAATCCCGTACCGGGTTGGGATGCGACCCTGCTAGCCCAAGCTGAGCAGTTTCTGATCGAAACGCTGGGACCGGTCGCCCGGGTGCTGGTGCGCCGGACCGCTTTGCAGGTCACCAGTCCGGCGGAACTGATCGAGCAGTTGGCCGCAGCGATTCCTAACGAGCAGGAACGGTTAAGATTTCAGCGGCGGATGCGGGTGGCCATGGGTGGAACCGCCACTGCGACCGCCACTGGACTGGGCTCGTCGGTATCGCGCAGCCAGATCAGTGGGGCGATGGGGGCATTCGATCAGGCGACGCTGGAAACGGTCCGGCAGCATTTGACGGTTTATCTTGGCCCGATCGCCAAGGTGCTGGTCAAGCAGATCGCCGGCAAGACGCGCAGCCTGGAAGAACTGTACCGGCAACTGGCGGAACAGATTCCCACTGCCGCCGACCGGGCGGCATTCCTCAAGAAAATCCCCGGACAGTGAATGGGTGATGGCGGATTCGTCGGACAGTCTCAGCTTTCTCCCTCAATCCGGTAGCTGTAACCCTGTTCAGTCAGGAACAGTTGCCGGTGGCGGGCGAAATCCTCCTCGCAGGTCCGCAGGCTGACCAGGGTATAGAACCGCGCCCGCCGCCCGTCCGCTTTGGGCCGCAGCACCCGCCCCAACCGTTGCGCCTCTTCCTGCCGCGAGCCGTAGCGGCCCGATACCTGAATCAGCACATCGGCATCGGGCAAATCCACTGCAAAATTGCCGACCCGCGACAGCACCAAACCGGGTACTGCTTTTTCCCGGAACGCCTGATACAGCGTCTCCCGCTCCAGTTGCGGGGTCTTGCCGGTCAGCACTGGAAAACCGGTGTCCGCCGCCAGCGC
>JAJHPN010000054.1 GCA_020890855.1 Candidatus Contendibacter sp.
TTGCGCGAACAGGCCCGGTTGCCCAAGGCTGACGCCGTGCTGTGCAGCCTCGGCACTACTCACCGGGCGGCGGGATCGCCGGAGGCCTTCGCCAAGGTCGATCATATCTACGTCGCCGAACTGGCTCGCCTGGCGGCGGCGCAGGGTATTCCCCGCTTCATTCTGGTATCGGCGGTTGGGGCCGATCCAGCGTCGCCGGTGTTCTACCAGCGGGTTAAGGGTCGGGCTGAAGCGGCGGTCAGCGACATGCACTTTAAGGCGGTGCATCTGCTGCGACCCGCGCTGTTGCTGGGCGATCACCCCGAACCCCGGCCGGTGGAGGACTGGAGCAAGAAATTGGCGCCATTCTGGTCACTGTTTGCTTGGGGGCCGTTCAGCCACTACCGGCCAATACCGGCGGAAATGGTCGCTGCCCGGATGGTGGAACTGGCCAAGACCGATCAGGAAGGGGTACAGATCCATTACTTCCGGGATTGACGCTGCCCGTTAGACCGGCAACGGCGGCGGCGGCGGTTCACTGGCTGGGTCTTCGTGAATCAGCACATCGGCATTGGGAAAAGCCGCCAGGATCGCCGCCTCCGTCTCATCAGCCACCCGGTGCGCCTCGATCAGCGGCATTTGATCATCCAGCATCAGGTGCATCTGGACGAAATAGGTCTGCCCGGAACGGCGGGTGCGCAATTCATGGATGCCGCGCACTTGTGGGTGGGCGCGGGCGATGGTCTTGATCCGGGAGTGGACTTCCGGCGGCAGCTCGTGATCCATCAGCAACTGGATCGATTCGTAACCAATTTGGCTGGCGCTGTAGACGATGTACAGGGCGATGCCAATGGCGAAGACCGGATCGGTGAGCGGCCAGCCCAGCATGGTCAGCCCCAGCGCCACAATCGTCGCGCCGTTAGTCAGCAAATCGGTGGCGTAATGCAGGGCGTCGGCGCGAATGGCGGTGGACTGGGTGCGGCGGATGACGTGATGCTGAAAAGCCAGCAGCGCCAGGGTGGCGACAATGGCGAACAGCAACACGCCAACGCCGACCCACTCATCGGTTAATGGTTTAGGGTGCAGCAGCCGGTCCACCGCGTTCAGAATCAGGAATACCGCTGATCCGGCGATAAACGCGGCTTGCACCAGTCCGGCCAACGGCTCGGCCTTGCCGTGACCGAAGCGGTGATCGCGGTCGGGTGGTTGCAGCGAGTAATGGACCGCCAGCAGGTTAATGATCGAAGCGGCTATATCCATCATCGAATCGACCAGCGAAGCCAGAACGCTGATGGACCCGGTCAGCAGCGCGGCGACCAGTTTGCCGGCGATCAGCAGCGAGGCGGTGGCGACCGAGGCGTAAGTGGCCCGTCGCAGCAGGCGGGCGGCTTGAGCCGGGTCAGTGATCAACTGTGGTTCATCGGGCATAAGCCTTAGTCTTTCATCTCTGGCGAATGGAGTTAGGCTGAGTTTAGCCGAGTTTCCCCGGCGCTGCGCCTTGTAACCCTCCGCTTTCAGGATCGGCGCGAGTTCCGCAGATCCTGATCACCGCACTTTACTTATGATGGGGGTCCGACCCGATGGACGTTCTGAACCTTGCGCCAACTTTACGCCATCAGGTGGCCTTGATCACCGGCGGCGGGCGTGGCGTCGGCGCCGCCACCGCCGAAGCATTGGCCCGCAAAGGCGCTCATGTGATTGTCGCCAGCCGCACCGAAGCGGAGCTGGTTGATACTGTGGCAAAGCTGCGCGGCGCCGGGTTGTGCGGATCAGCGCAGGTGCTCGATGTGGCTGATGAATCAGCGGTGGAAACTACTTTCGCCACGCTGGCGGCGGAATTTGGCCGGCTGGATATTCTGGTCAACAACGCCGCCCTGCTCTGCAGCGGCCCATTCGCCACGCTGGCGATGAGCGACTGGGATCGGCTGCTGGCGGTTAATCTGCGCGGCGCGGTGCTATGCGCCCGGCAGGCATTTCGGCTGATGCAGGAGCGCGGCGGGGCGATAGTCAATGTGTCGTCACTGGGCGGGATCGCGAACACCGAAAAATTCTCCGGTTACGCCGCCTACACGGTCAGCAAGTTTGCCCTGACCGGACTGACCGAGGCGCTGGCGGCGGAAGGCAAGGACTACGGCATCCGGGTCAACGGCGTTGCGCCGGGGGCGGTGGATACCGCGATGTTGCGTCAGGCCGCCCCGCACCTCCGCACCCGCACCACGCCCGCCGATGTTGCCAAAATTATCGCCTTTCTGTGCGATCCGACCGAGTCGGGTTGCATGACCGGCGCAAGTCTGGTCATCAACAGCAATCTTTAGAAGACGGTCACTGAAACGCAAAACCCGCCGGATGGGCGGGTTTCTGGTGGAAATGACAGTGTTGCGCCTATGCAGTAAAGCGGCGAAACGCCAATGTGGCGTTGGTGCCGCCGAAGCCAAAGCTATTGGAGATCGCCACGTTCAGATTGGCGTTATCAACCCGCTCCCGGACAATGGGCAGGCCTTCCGCCGCCGGGTCGAGGGTTTCGATATTGGCTGAGGCGGCGATGAAGCGGTTGTCCATCATCAGCAGAGTGTAAATCGCTTCGTGGACGCCCGCTGCGCCCAGCGCATGACCGGTCAATGATTTGGTGGCGCTGATTGGCGGAACCTTTTCGCCGAAGACCTCGCGAAGCGCCTCCAGCTCGCGGATGTCGCCGGCCGGGGTGCTGGTGCCGTGGGTGTTGATGTAATCCACCGGTTCGGTCACGCCCTCCAGCGCCAGCCTCATGCAGCGCATTGCGCCTTCCCCGGACGGTTGCACCATGTCGTGACCGTCGGACGTCGCGCCGTAGCCGATCACTTCGGCGTAAATCCGCGCCCCGCGCCGCTGGGCGTGCTCCAGTTCTTCCAGCACCACGATGCCGCCGCCGCCGGAGATCACGAAGCCGTCGCGGCTGGCGTCATAAGGCCGGGAGGCGGTGGTCGGCGTAGCGTTGTATTTGGTGGATAACGCGCCCATCGCATCGAACAGGTGGGTCAGACTCCAATGCACTTCTTCGCCGCCGCCGGCAAACACGATGTCCTGCTTGTTCCACTGAATCAGTTCCGCGCCGTGGCCGATGCAATGGGAACTGGTGGCGCAGGCGGAACTGAGGCTGTAATTAACGCCCTTGATTTTGAACGGGGTGGCCAGACAGGCGGTGGTGGTGCTGCTCATAGTGCGCGGCACCATGTATGGCCCGACCCGCTTCAAGCCCTTATTACGGAGCAGATCGGCGGCCTCGACGATGTTCTGCGGACTGCCGCCGCCGGTGCCAGTGATCAGTCCAGCGCGGGGGTTGGACACCATCGTTTCGGGCAATTGCGCGTCGGCGATGGCCTCGCGCATGGCGATGTAGTTGAAGGCGGCGGCGTCGCCCATGAACCGCAGCACCTTGCGGTCAATCAGCGCCGCCAGATCGACCCGCAATGGGCCGCGCACATGGGAGCGCAGGCCCATCTCTTTGTAATCCTGGGCATATTCCAAACCGCTGCGGCCTTGCCGCAACGATTCCAGCACTTCCCAGCGGTCGTTGCCGATGCTGGATACGATACCGATACCAGTGATCACCACTCGTCTCATGATCTTAATCCTCAAAAGCCGTCGGTCGAAGTGAACAATCCGACCCGCAGGTCTTTGCCGACGTAAATGGTTCGACCATCGACATCGACAGTTGCGTCAGCGATGCCCATCACCAGTTTACGCAGGATGACTCGCCGCATGTGAATGTGATACGTCAGTTTTTTAGCTTCGGGGCGCACCTGGCCGGTGAATTTGACTTCACCGCAACCGAGCGCCCGTCCCCGACCCAGCCCGCCCATCCAGCCAAGAAAGAATCCGACCAGTTGCCACATCGCATCCAGACCCAGACAGCCGGGCATGACCGGATCGCCGATGAAATGGCAGCCAAAAAACCACAGGTCCGGATGAATATCCAGTTCCGCGACTATCTCGCCCTTGCCGTACTCGCCACCCTCCGCGCCGATGTGA
>JAJHPN010000190.1 GCA_020890855.1 Candidatus Contendibacter sp.
TTGATCGGGCCGCGCCAGCCCGAAAAAGCCAGCGATATGCGCAACTGGCCGGAACCGGCGCATCGTCCGCGCTTGCTTAATGCGGTGATCAACGCGCTGGCCAGCGATTCCCCAACGCGGCGTTACGCCGCCGCTCAAGTTCTCGGCCTGCGGCCACAACCGGAAACCTTCTGGCGTGAGGTCAAACGCCTCGCCGAAGTTGCTACCGATCAGGCGCCGCCGCAAACCGCCCCCGAAGTCGAGCCGCGACTCGAGCGTAAAACCGGCTGGATTCGCGGTCTGTTTCAGCGCAAGCCACAGCCGAACAACTCCGCCACCCAACGTCTGTTGACGGTGTTGCGCTTCGCCGGCGGCGGGCGACGACCGCCCAAGGATGAAGAGCAAGCCAGTGCGTCCGAGCTGTGGCGGCTCGCGTTCGGAACGTATGCCGGGCTGATTCGGCAAGCGCCGGTCGCCAAGGGGCCAGACGATTATCAACGGGTGCGGCGCGACAGCATCGCCCGCCTCGCCGTGCTGGCCCAGCAGCCGGCCATCAGCCGGGAAGCGGTGCTGCCGGTGTTACGCCAGGCCTTGAGCGATCCGCATCACCTGGTCCGACAGGCGACGCTGAAGGCGCTGACCGAGCTGCACCCACACGATCCGCTGGAACCGCTCACCCTGGCCTTGACGGTGGATTCCGCTGACCTGGGCCGCCATGCCTTTGATCGGCTGCTGGCCTTGGCCATGTCCGGCGACACCCGCGCCGCCGAACTGGCGCAGGGCGCGGTCAACGCCGCCAATGCCGAGACCCGCCGCCACGCCCTCGAACAATTGCCCCGGCTCTACCCTGCCGGCAGCCTGGAACCGTGGTTGCTGGCGCTGAACAGTCGCCACGACGACTTGCGGCTCACCGTAGTGGATCGCCTGCTCGACGCCAACGATCCCCGCATCGCGGCGGCGCTGAGTCGCGCCCTGGAAAGCGAACACGACGAGTTGCGGCTGCGGGCCGCCGTGGGCCTGGCCCAGCGCGGTGAGCCGCTGGCGCTGGAGGTGCTGACGGCAGCCCTGCGCGCCGAACCGCGCACCGCCAGCCGGGCGCTGGAGGCGCTGGTTGCTCTGGCGCACGCTCGCCCCAATGACCATGCCGTGGTCGCAGCCGAAGCGGCGACTGCGGTCATGGCGCGACTGGAAGACGATCCCGACCAGACCGCTGACCGTCCGCTCCTGCTGCGCGCCTTGAGCCGCATCGGCCACGCCGCCGCCGCGCCGCTGCTGACGAACTGGCTGCTGAACAAGGAGCAAGCCGCCCATCACGGGTTGGCGCTGGACGGACTGCTGCACCTGCTGCGCGACCAGGCGCAACCGGAGCAAACACGGGCTGACGGTCGGCGATACCCGCGCTATCAGGAGGAACTCGCCCTGCAAGCGCTGCCGCCGCTGCTCGATCACGACAACGCCGCCATTCGCAGCCGCGTCATCGAAGCGCTGGGCGTGCTGGACGCCAAAGTGGCCGAAACCTGGCTGGTCCGCTTGCTGGACGACCGCGACGAAGCCATTCGCACTCTGGCTTGCACCCAGCTGGCGCAACGGATCGTCGCCGGAATTCCAGGCGCCAGCCTGGAGCCGCTGACCAGGGCGCTGGTCAGTGGTCGCCGTGAGTTGCTGCTGGCCGCTGCCGAAGGCTTGGCCAAACAGCAGCGCCCGGAAGCCTTCCAGCCGCTGTTGCTGGCCTTCACCGCCGGCGCCGATACCGAACGAAAACGCGCCGTTGCCGCACTGGGCGAATTGGGCGATCGGCGTGCTCTGGAATACCTGGAGCCGCTGCTCGATCCGCGTGCTGACTTGCCTGCCGACGACCGGGCGCTCGGGCCGGATGTGGCCGAAGCGCTCGGGGCGCTGTTGCCACGGTTGACCGACGCCGACGAGCGCCAGCGACTGCGCGACAGCCTGGAGCGGCTGGCGAATGAGGGGTTGGGCGAATGGCGCAACCGCGCTCTGAGCAGCTTGCGGCGGATCGGCGACGAGCGCAGCCGCGCCCTGCTGGAACGGATCGCCAGCGACCCGGCTGAAGACAGCGCCACCCGGCAGTGGGCGGCGGTCGAACTGGGCCAACTGGGCGCGACCGCCTCTGAACCGGTGTTGGAAACGCTGTTGCATCATCGGGACGCCGCGCTGCGCCAGGCCGGTCTGCACGCCTTGCAGCGGATTTATCCAACCGCCGCCACCCAGGTCAATCTGTTGGCCCTGAACAGCGAATATGCCGAGATCAGTCAACCCGCCGCCCGGTTTCTGGCGCGGCAAGGCGACCCCGAGACCCTGACCCAACGGCTGGGTGTCGTCAAGGATGAGCAAGTCCGGCAACGCCTGCGGCGTGGGCTGATCCGTCGTCAGGCTTTCTCCCGTGACGCTCTATGCGCCTTGTTGCAAAGCGAGGCGGCCGCCACTCGCGCCGAAGCGGCCTGGATCGCGGGCAGTAGTGGCGACCGGACGTTGGCGGCGGCGGTGCAAACCGCGCTGGAACGGGCGGCCAACAGTTGGCGACAGGCCGATCAACAGCATCAGCCCAAGATCGCCGCCACTGAGGCGCAGGCTTGGCAGGCCAGTTTGTGGGCCGCCCGCCAATTGCAGCTTGCCGTTGGGCCAGCCGCGCAGGCGGCGCTCGCCAATCCCCGGCATCCTGTCGCCGTGCGTTGCGAAGCGATTCGCGGGGTGACCGCAGCTAGTCCGGCGTTGTTGCAAGCCTTGGAGGACGCCGACGCCGGGGTGCGGTTGGCGGCGAGCGCCGCCTTGGCCCGGTTCGGCAGCGATCCGGTGCTGCGGGATTTGGATCGATCCAGGAACATCGATGGCGCGGCGTTGCGCCCGGCGCTGATTCACTCACTTCCCAAGAGTGAGGGTCGCTGGCTGGCGACCACTGAACAGCGACAAGCCGCGCTGCCGGTGTATCTGGAACAACGGGATGGCGCAGCGCTGATTGGTTGTGCGACAGCTGCCGATCGGGACCCGGCGCGGTCAAGCGCGATTGCGGCCCTGGGCCGGCTGGGCGGGGATGCTGCGAAAACGGCGTTGCAAAGCATCTTGTCTCACCCGAACGAGGACAGCGCGATCCGGGCTGCCGCGTTCAAAAGCCTGCGTCGTCTGGAACGCCGACTGTCCAGCGGTTTATCCAGGTAGCTTGGAGGTAGTTATGTCACCTGTCGAAGCGCAAACGATCCGCGTCAACGATTTGATAGCCAAGTGGAAGGTGTATCGCGGCAGCATTGCCGAACCCGGTCGCTATTGCCAGATCAAGACAGATCTATATCAAGTTCGAAATGCCGGGTGGGAAGGCAATCCGCCAATTTCCGTTTGGCCAGCCCACCTGATTGATGCCGACGATGGCATGATGGCAGCCGTGGAACACTACTTCCTGTGCCGGTGCTGGGTCGGCAATGGCATATATCCCGCCTGGCAGCTTCGGACAATGAACTTCGTTTACGATATGGGCAAACTGGCGGGTGTGACCCCCAGACATAACCCCAACAAACCGACAACGCCGCTGACGGCCATTCAAATGGCCTGCCAGGAAGCCGGGATAAGAGATGGCGAGGCGGACCTCAAAAAGTCGGGAAAATCCGCTCCATGGGTCGCAATGCCTCCAAAATACTACTGAGAGTTTGAAGCGAGACCGGCTCCGCCACTGGCTGGGAAGCGGAGCCGGTACGAAAGCGAATACTGCTCAGCTAATTGAGCTATATCAACGGTTATACCAGCTACCGCCGCGGTTGTGCCAGGCGCCGCCACGGTTATACCAGCCACCCCCACCCCGGTTTACCCAACCGCCGCCACGGTTATACCAACCGTGGCCACGGTTATACCAACTCCCACCCCCGCTCCGATTCACCCAACCGCTACTACCCCCGCTCCGATTCGCCCAACCGCCGCCGCCATGCCGGTTTACCCAACCGCCGCCGCCATGCCGGTTTACCCAACCGCCGCCGCCATGCCGGTTTACCCAACCGCCGCCGC
>JAJHPN010000203.1 GCA_020890855.1 Candidatus Contendibacter sp.
GGGCCGCTTGCCACTGTTGGCCCCGATGAGCGAAGTCGCCGGACGAATGGCGATTCAGGCCGGAGCGCGGTGTCTGGAAAAATCCCAAGGGGGCAGCGGGACGCTGTTGGGCGGAGTGCCGGGGGTGTTGCCGGGCCGGGTGGCGATTCTGGGCGGCGGGGTGGTCGGAACCCATGCGGCGCGCATGGCGGTCGGGCTGGGGGCGCAGGTCATTGTGCTGGATCGCGCGCTGGCGCGGTTGCGAGAACTCGATGATCTATTTCAGGGTCGGCTGCTGACCCGGTTTGCAACGCTGGAAGCGATTGAAGAAGAAGCGCTGATCGCGGATTTAATCGTTGGCGCGGTGCTGATTCCCGGCGCGGCGGCTCCCCAACTGATCCCACGGACGCTGTTGGCGGCGATGAAACCCGGTTCGGTGCTGGTGGATGTGGCGATTGACCAAGGCGGCTGCTTTGAGACTTCGCGGCCCACCACGCACGCTGATCCAACCTATCTTGTTGATGGCGTTGTGCATTATTGCGTCGCCAATATGCCGGGCGCGGTGGCGCGGACTTCGACTTTCGCCCTCAATAACGCCACTTTGCCCTATGTGCTGCGACTGGCTGATCGGGGTCTGGCGGCGCTGCGGGACGATCCGCATCTGCGGGCTGGCCTGAATGTCCATCGTGGTCAAATCACTTACCCGGCGGTGGCGGCGGCGCTGCATTGCGCCTGTCAATCCCCGGAACAGGCGCTGGCGGCGGGTTAGCCGCCGCCATTGCACATCACCCCGGCGCGTCGCTCCTTGACCGCCTCTCAACTTGACGCAGGCGGGGCGGCAGGAGCCTGACAGCCCATCGCGCAGCAACGTCCCGGCTGGCGACGAAGTTTTGGGCCGGTTTCATCGCTTAGCAGGCCGCGCTCCAGCAATCGTTCCACCAGCGCAGTCTGGTCGGCGATTGGGTAATGCCGCCAGATGGCCCGCTTCATCGCTTCCGGCGAACCGCCGCCATGCAGCGAGATCACCGAATACCAGCCAGCCTGATAGGAGGCGGTCAGGTCTTCGATGAACCGGGCGACTTCAATCCGCTTTTGGTAGGGGATATCGGAGCGGGTGGCCAGCAGTTCCGACAGGCGGCCAGCGGTCAGCGGGTTATGGTCTTCGTCCGGGCCGGGCAAGGTCACGATCAGGCCGCCGGAAACCTGATGGGCGATCCGCTGCATATCGTAAATCTGTGTGGCCAGTAGCAGTTTGCCGATGTTGGCGAACACCGGTTCAGGAACCATCACCCCGGCCGGATCGGCCACTCCATAGACCGAAGCGGCGACCCCGCAGGCAAAAAAGCCCTCGACGATTTGGATCAGTTCCACCATCGCCTCGCGCAGGTGGGGGGTGTGGTCGGGATCGAGACCGTTGGCGGCGGTCATCAGGGTTCCGGCGCCGATCAGCAAATCGCCGAAGCCCGCTCGCGCCCCAATGCAAGTATGGCGGTGGTGGGTGGCGTACTGCTCGGTGAGGAAACCGGCGTGTCGCCATTCGCCGGCCAGGAAGACCCGCTCCCACGGCACCAACACCCGGTCGAAAATGGCGACGGCGGTGGACTGGCCATAGCGGTTGCTGAAGGTCGCCGCTGCTTCACCGGGACGGCCCGCCGAACGGGCGATCAGGGTGAGGTTCGCCGCATCAATCGGCACGGCGCAGCACACCGCATAGTCGGCGTCGGCCTCGGTCAGGTTTCGCCCCGGCAGCGCCAGCAGTTCGTGCATGTAGGGCGCGCCGGTGATGATCGCCTTGACCCCGGAAATGACGATCCCGTCCTTGCGGCGTTCGACAATCCGCAGGTAGGCGTCGGGATTGGCCTGTTGACTCGGGCGGCGGCTGCGGTCGCCCTTGCCGTCGGTCATCGCCACGCCCAGCGCCAGATCTTCGGCGTAGACCCGCTCCAGATAAGCCTGGAACCGTTCGCCGTAGCTTGTGCCAAGTTCCGCATCCAGCCGGGCGGTGGTCTGGTCAATGGCCGCCAGCGCATCGCCGCCGAGGTAACGCTGGGCGCAGCCGGTTTCCTGACAGACCAGCCGCACTGCTTCCAGTTTGTCGAGCAGGTCCTGGGTGGAGGCGGGAATGGCGATCATCCGGTTGACGGCTTGCCCGCCGGCCCGATCGGTGCGAATCGCCCGCATCAGCGCCGCGCAGTCTTCGCGCAAGGCCAGATCGTAGGTGAGCGCGACGCCATTGACGCCCGGGGCCAGCAACGGTTCATCAACGACTGAGGCAATGGGCTGACCGTTGACAAAGACCTGCGGGTGATAGCGCCGCAGCGATTCGCGGTAATCCTGGCCTGACATCAGCATCGGTGGATTTCTCAGGGTGGAGTATGAAAGAAAGCGGAAGTCCTAAATTTATCCTGTGTATTTCCGAAAAATATGTCTACATATTGGGCAGTTAATATCCAGTAACTTGCCCGCTGGAACCCGCAGTTGCTGATTACAGTGTGGGCATGGAATCACGGTTTTAATGCCAAAATCGGCGGCGGGCGGCGCGGCGCCCAAGTGCTGAAATAGCCCTCGGCGATGGAGTTCAAAAAAGCAACGCGCTGTGGCTTCAACGTCGGCTATCGCCTGATACTGCTGATGGGCGAATGCCTCGATCTACCGTTCCAGCGTCAGCAACTCCAGCCGCAATTCCGCCAGCGCCGGGTCTTGCCGGGCCACCAGCGCCAGCCCCCGCGCCAATACCGCCCGAATCTGCTCCAGCGCCGCCCACACCCCGACCCGCAACCGGTCCAGCACCGCCGCAATCGGAGCCAACGCCCGCGCCGCCTCCACGCTTTCAGCCGCAGCGGCCAGTTCCCCGGCAATGATGGTTCGGATGTCGCTGAAATAAGTCTGAAGATCCATTCGGGTGAAACTCCACAGTTCAGGTGATTGAATGACCGGGCGGCAACGGTCGCGCCTTGCCCCTGCATTCGCGCCGCCAACTCTGGAATCAGGATCAATCCCGATACCACCGGGCGGAATGTTGACCGCCCTCGGCGCTACGCAAGTCAGGCCTTACTTTACACGTCCCGATCTGGGAGTGGAGTGGATCCGCCAATCGCACCCCATCAAAACATTCGCGAATCGATTTCATCGAACTTTCGCAACAGCCGCCCATGACGTTTTCATAAGCTAAAGGCGCTGGAGCGGCCAAAAAACACTTTGGGATAAACACAACATGATATTTACACGTTCAAGCGGAGTGGCTTAGGCTTGTGGATCTGTCCATCGGGATTCTCCTCATCGTGTACTTTGGCGGCTCACGATATGGAGTTTTCTGGTGGACTCCCGGAACTGTCAAACGTCCACTGTCACCCCGGCAGAGCCGGGGGTTTACCTAATTTAATTAGGTCTTGTGACCGGCTATGTTCTATAAGATGTGTTCACAATAACGACACGTCGGCGCCATCACGCCCCATACCGGCTTATCCAGAACGGAGGTGGTTTAACTCATGTTGGTGGAATCCAGTGCGCTCGGCCAGACGGTCAGCGATATTGTTCAGCGCCACGGCGGGTTGCCGACCCGATTGCTGCAAATTCTACGCGAGGTGCAGGATAGTCTGACCTGGCTATCCCCCGAAGCGATGGATGCGGTGGCCGGAGAGGTCGGCCTTTCCCCGGACAAGGTGCGCCGGGTCGCCGAGTTTTATTCTTTCCTTTACACCTCGCCGCGTGGCTCCTACGACATCCTGTTTAGCGACAACATCACCGATCGGATGCTCGGCAACCGGCAGTTGTTGCGCTACCTGTGCGACAAGCTGGGCGTCAGCATCGGCCAGCCTCGCGCCGATGGCCGGGTCACCGTCGGCGTCACCTCCTGCACCGGGATGTGCGATCAAGGTCCGGCGGCGCTGGTCAACGGCTATGCGCTGACCTCTCTCGACAAACCGCGCCTCGACCGGATCGCTGATTTGGTCAACCGACTGGTCCCGCTGACTGAATGGCCGCCTGAATATTTTGAAGTCACCACCAACATCCGCCGCGCCGACATTCTGCTGGGACGACACTTTGCTGACGGCGCCGCGTTGCGGGCGGTGCTAAAACGGGGTTCGGAAGCAATCTTAGAGGAACTGGTCAAATCCGGGCTGCGCGGCCAGGGTGGAGCTGGTTTCAAGCTGGCCCTCAAATGGATTTCCTGCCGCAATGCGCCCGGCGAGGTGAAGTATGTGGTGTGCAACGCCGATGAGGGCGAGCCGGGCACCTTCAAGGATCGGGTGCTGATGCAGGAGTACGCCGATCTGGTGTTTGAGGGCATGACCCTGTGTGGGCGAGTGATCGGCGCCAAGCAGGGTTTTGTCTACCTGCGCGGCGAGTACCGCTACCTGATTGGGCCGCTCAAGGCCACCTTGCAGCGCCGGCGCGAGATTGGGCTGCTCGGCAAGAATATCCTGGGCGATCCAGACTTTGATTTTGATATCGACATTCATCTAGGCGCCGGCGCTTACGTTTGCGGCGAGGAATCAGCGCTGATCGAATCACTGGAAGGCAAGCACGGCGTACCGCGCATCCGCCCGCCGTTCCCGACCACCCACGGCTACCTGAACAAGCCAACCGTGGTCAACAATGTCGAGACCTTCGCGGTGACCGCTAAAATCGCCGCAGAAGGTGGAGCCTGGTTCGCCAGTCGCGGCACCCTGGAATCGAAAGGCACCAAGCTGCTCAGCGTCAGCGGCGACTGCGAACGGCCCGGCATTTATGAATATCCGTTCGGCGTGACCGTGCGGCGGGTGCTGGAGGATTGCGGCGCACGGGATGCCCAAGGCGTGCAGATGGCCGGTCCTGCTGGCCACACCATTTCTCCTAAACAATATGATCGGCGGATCTGCTTCGATGATCTGTCCACCGGCGGCTCGTTCATGGTCTTCGCCAAGCATCGCGATATTCTCGACGGGATGCGTAACTTCGCTCATTTTTTCGTCCATGAAAGTTGCGGGTTCTGCACGCCCTGCCGGGTGGGCACCTCGTTGCTGTGCGATCTGGTGGACAAGGTGCATACCGGGCATGGCGCCCGGTCCGATCTGGACGAGATGCGCCGGCTGGGCCGGATCATGAAAGCGGGCAGTCATTGCGGCCTCGGCCAGACTGCGCCCAATTCGGTGCTGGACAGCCTGGACCAATTCCCCGAAGCCTGGGAACGGCGGTTGCGCTCGACCAGCTATGAGCCGGCCTTTGATCTGGACGCAGCGTTGGGTGAAGCCCGGCGGTTGAGCGGGCGGGATGATCCGGGAGCGCATTTGCCGGATGAACAGCGTGATCTGGTGCGCTTGGCCCAAATGCTGGCCGATCAAGAAACGCCGATGTCCGATGACGAACGGAATTTGCTGGGAGCATTGCCATGAGCGGGGAGTTGAGTTTCACTCTGGATGATCAGCCGGTCCTGTTTCAGAACGGCCAGACCATCATGGAGGCGGCGCAGGCGGCCGGCCTCTACATTCCGCATCTGTGCTTCAACCCGGAGTTCACCCCGCACGGCAGTTGCCGGGTGTGTCTGGTCAAGGTTGATGGTCGCACCCAGGCGTCCTGCACCACGCCAGCGCTGGCCGGTCAGGTGGTGCAAAGCCAGACCGAGGAAGTGCAGGAAATCCGCCGGGGCATCCTGGAAATGATGTTCGTCGAGGGCAACCATATCTGCCCGGCCTGCGAGAAAAGCGGAGCCTGCCAGTTGCAGGCGGTGGCCTATTACGTCGGAATGCTGGCGCCGAGTTTCACCTACTTCTACCCGCAGCGCAGCATTGACGCTTCGCACCCGGATGCGGTGATTGACTTCAACCGCTGCATTCTCTGTGAACTGTGCGTCCGGGCCAGCCGCGACATCGACGGCAAAAACGTGTTTGCGGTGCAGAATCGCGGCATTAAGGCCCATCTGGTCATCAATACCCCGTCCGGCAAGCTGGGCGCGACCACGTTCAGCGTTACCGACAAGGCCGCTCAGGTTTGTCCGACCGGGGCGATCCTGATCAAGAACCAGGGTTATGGGGCGCCGATTGGCTCGCGATTGTATGACCAGGAGTCCGTCAAGGTCGTGGGCGATGTCGCGCAAGTGCCGGAAAGCGAAGGAGGCCGTCGCCATGAGTAAATTGAAAGTCGCCACCTGTTCGCTGGCCGGCTGTTTTGGCTGCCACATGTCGATTCTCGATCTCGATGAGCGGTTATTCACCCTGGTCGATTTGGTCGAGTTCGACCGCAGTCCGATCACCGATGTCAAGCAGATTGGGCCATGCGATGTTGGCATCATCGAGGGCGGGGTTTGCAACGCCGAAAACGTCCATGTGCTGCGGGAGTTCCGCTCCCATTGCAAGATTCTGATTTCAATGGGGGCGTGCGCCATTACTGGCGGGGTGCCGGCGATGCGGAACCACTTTACCCTTAAAGAATGTCTGGACGAATCCTATCTCAGCGGAATCGGGCTGGTGGATGCCCAAGTGCCTAATGACCCGGAAATTCCGCTGCTGCTGAGTCAGGTTCATCCGTTGCATGAGGTGGTGAAAATTGACTACTTCCTGCCGGGGTGTCCGCCGTCGGCAGACGCGATCTGGACGTTCCTGACCCAATTGCTATCCGGTCAGCCGATTGCCCTGTCCTATACCCAGCTTCATTACGACTAAGCCTTAAACGAGGCGAACCATGAATATCTTGGAAACGGTTGCCGAATCAGAGAAATTGCAGCGTATCGCTATTGATCCGATCAGTCGGGTGGAAGGCCACGGCAAAATCACTTTGCTGCTGGACGAAAATCACCACATCCGCCAGGCGCGGTTGCACATCGTCGAATTTCGCGGCTTTGAGAAATTCATTCAGGGCCGGCCCTATTGGGAATTGCCGATAGTGGTGCAGCGGCTGTGCGGGATTTGTCCGGTCAGTCACCATCTGGCCGCAGCCAAGGCCATAGATCAACTGGTTGGAGCGCGGGAATTAACTCCGACTGCCGAGAAGATTCGCCGACTGTTGCATCTGGGCCAGACCCTGCAATCCCATGCGGTGCATTTCTTTCATCTGGCCTCGCCGGATTTCCTGTTTGATTTTGACGATCCGGTCGCGCATCGCAATATCGTTGGGGTAATGGCGGATCATCCTGATATTGCCCGTCAGGGGGTGCTGTTACGCAAATATGGCCAGGAAGTGATTCGGGTTATCGCCGGCAAGCGGGTGCATGGCGTCGCCACCGTGCCGGGTGGCGTCAACAAGGCGCTGACCGTCGCGGATCGCGATTATCTGCTGACTGATCTCGAACAGATGATCGAGTGGGGTCAGGTCGTGATCGGGTTGATGCGGCAGGCCTTCGAGAAGAATCCCGGCTACTTCACCCAGTTCGCCACCATCCGCAGCAATTTCCTCAGCCTGGTGCGAGCGGACGGCGCACTGGATTTGTATCATGGAGGTCTGCGCGCCAAAAACCGGCGCGGTGGACAGATCTTTGATCATCTTGATTACCAGCGTTATTTTCAGGTTATCCATGAGCAGGTCAAGTCGTGGAGCTATATGAAGTTCCCGTTCATCAATTCGCTAGGGCCGGATAAAGGCTGGTACCGGGTTGGGCCACTGGCGCGAATCAATAATTGCGACTTTATCCCCACCCCACTGGCTGAAATTGAGCGGCAGCAATTCATGGCCTTGGGAAGGGGACAGCCAATTCATGCGACGCTGGCTTATCACTGGGCGCGCATGATTGAGCTGCTCTATTCCGCCGAAGCCATCAAGGAACTGCTGCATGATCCGGATATTCTCGGCAGCGATTTGGTGGTCCGTGGTGAAATGACGCAGGAAGGCATTGGCGTGGTTGAAGCGCCACGCGGCACGTTGTTCCATCATTACCGGATTAACGAAGATGGCCTGGTCGAAAAAGCCAATCTGATTGTTTCCACCACCAATAACAATCAGGCGATGAATGAATCCATTCGTCAGGTGGCCGAGCATTATCTCGATGGCAAGGAATTAACTGAACCGCTGCTCAATCAAATTGAGGTCGCAGTGCGGGCTTATGATCCTTGCTTGTCCTGCGCCACGCACGCCTTGGGCAAAATGCCGTTGGTGGTGGAGTTGACGGATGTCGATGAAACCGTGGTGGATTGCCTGGTGCGGGACGCCGATGGCGAGATTCGCCGAGGGTGATGAGCTCATGGGCGCTGCCTTGACTACTGAGTCACCACAGAGTCGCGCAACCACCGACCTGCTGCGCTGGAGAGTCAAGTGCAGTAGGTCACGGCATCGAGCTTCAGGTCATCGGCGTCGTGGGCCAATGGTTGGCTGCTCAGCCAGGTGGTCCAGCCCAGTCGGGTTCCCTCACCCAATTGCAACGGCGGCACATCTTCTTTCCTGAGAATCAGGTTGACATCCCACAGCAGTTCATTGCCGATGTAATTGCGCACCCAGGCAACCAGTCGCCGCAGACTGTCGCTGCCCGGCAGAAAGCGCTGGAATTCAGCCAGTTTCATCGGTCCTATCACAATGCGGAACCGGTGCTGGCAATCCCAGACCCGTTCGCCGATCACCGCCGTCATTCCCAGCAGACCGGTAGCAGGAGTCTCGCCGAGTCGGCACTGGCTGGCTTCGGATAACGGCAGCCAGTGGCCAACAAAGGTGTCCACCTGCACCGGCAGCTTGAAAAAATCCGCCAGAATCGCTTCCAGACCTTCCGGATTGCGCGTCTGGCAGGCCAGTCGGCCTGCGTAATGGAACTTGCCCAGATCCGGCGCGGCATCCCGGTTCCACAGGGAAGGCATTCCCAACCCGAACTGGGCGCCGACGTAAACATTGAAGCGGTCAGTTTCCGGCCGGTCGAAGCTGACCGTTGGCTGAGCATCGGCCCAAACCCGGTAGAACAGGCCCAGCATCCGGTGATGAAACAGGTCGGCGAAGCGAGCAAAGGTCCGGTCACCATGATTACGCATCCGGTCCCGGGCATATTCGGTCAGATGCACCGGCAACGGTCCGTGTGGCCCAAACAGACCCAGAAAGTATTCGTTGAGGCGCGGTGGCCGATCATCATCGCCCGGATTGAACGCCGCCAGGGTGGCCGGCGCAAACGCCAGTGATGGTTCTTGCGCCAGCCGCACGGGATCATCCGCCAACCGGATCGCTTTCCCCAGCCGGGGCTGAGCGCGGTACCGGCATTCCAGTCGCCGCAAGGCCTGGAAGAAATGAAAGGCGTACGGTTTCTGCCGCAGCGCCTCCAGCAGATCTACAGCGTCTGCCGTCGTCCGATCCGGGCCGGCCATCGAATAATCTCGCCCCGCTCGGTCGATTTGACGACCGTTTCGGTAAAGGAGTTGATGGAGACATACTTGGCGAAGAACTGCTCCAGCACGGCGCCCAACAGGAAAATGCCGACGCCCTCGAACGCTGCTTCGTCCAGACTGACGGTGACTTCCAGACCTCGGGCGAAGGCGATCGGGCCCGGAATCGGCGCCCGTCGGGTGATGGGCGCGGCCCGCACGGAACAGACCCCGTCGATCTGTTTGCGGACGCTCGATTCGGCCAGATCGCCATAAAGCGCCAGTAATTCCCGCAACGCCACCGCGCCCTGCCGGGCGTCAGTATCGGCAATCGACAGATAGTTCAGGTTCAGATGACTGATGAGCCGCCAGGCGGTGTCGCCGTGGGCGTGGGAGGGGCGAGGTTTGGTCGGTCCAGCCAGACAACGCACCGCGCTGACCGGCGCCCCGGACGCTAGCGTGAAATCAGTATCGCCCCGCCCAATCGGCATTTGCAGCGGCAAATCGCGATTGGTGCATAAGGTGGCGACCGCCAGTTGCCGCAAGTCGCCGCTATAGGGGGTTTCATCCGCATCCACCAGCGCCAGATAGGTTTCGCTCCCGATGTAGCTGGAGCGCGGACCTACACGCCGTTGCCGGTCAGACAGCAATCGCGGCAACCGGTGCACGGTATAGAACGCCCGCTGACTGCGCTGGCTGAGTCGATCATAACTGGCGTAAAACGGCAGGAACTCCTGTTCCTCATGGTCTGCGCTAATGCCGCTCACGGTATTGATCTGGTAGGTTTCGAAATCCAGCGGCCGGGTCCGATCCGGAATGACATGATGCTCCGCGACCTGATCGCTCAGATGAATCCGGTCCGCCCGTTTGGGAAACAGATTGATCGCCGGGGTGCAGAACAGGGCGAAGTTGGCGGCGGCTACCGCGTTTTCCAGCGCCGGGTCAGCGCGACTCAGCAGGATCAGCAATTCCAGTTCCTGATCCGCGCAGCGCTGCACGGCCGATTTTAACCCGCCCAGCTCCACAAACAGGTAACGCTGGGGAAAGGCGAAGTATTCGTGCAGGAGCCGGTAGCCCTGGAATGCGGCGGGCGGACACGGCAACAGGGCCTGGTGATCCTCAAACCCCAGCCGCTGAATGAATCCGCCGGCCAACCGTTCATGCCAGGGCGCTGGCCGCCGACCGGGCCGCGCCACCAGCATGACCGTGTTGGTCAGCAACTGTTCGTGCAGCCGCGCTGGCAGGGCGTCGCCGCCATGCAGGAATAGCGGCAACCGATCCAGCGCCAGCTTGTTGAACGCTAATCCCGGCAGCGTGGTTCGCAACCGCAGCCGAATGCCCGCCCGCACTTTGGATAACTCCGGCAGATCCAGCTGCGCCACCGGCTCCTTGCCGGCAAAATACTGCGCCTCGGTCAGTTCCAGCGGCCATAAGGTGACGTCGTGCGCGGTCCGGTATTCACAGGCCGTTTGATCACCCTTGCCCAGCAAGCTGCGCAGCTCGCTGCTGCGGGGAATGACGAAGCCTTGTTCGAGCGCACCCTCGGTCGGATCGGGCTGGAACCGGGCCACCAGCATTGAGGGGGTCGGCGCCAGATAGGAGGGATAGATGATTTCCAGCAGGTGCTGGATAAAGTGGGGGAACTCGGCGTCCAGCTTGAGCTGCACCCGCGCCGCCAGAAAGCTGAAGCCTTCCAGCAGCCGCTCAACATAGGGATCGGCGCATTCAAAACCCTCCAGCCCCAGGCGTCCGGCGATCTTCGGGAACTCACGGGCAAACTCGCCGCCCAGTTCGCGCAGGTGTTGCAGTTCGCGGTTGTAATACTCCAGCAGGCGGGGATCCATCAGCGCTCCCGAGAGCGGGGAGATTCCTCGATCAGCACCTGGCCGCTTTCCAGGTCGATTTCGGTTTTCAGATACAGTTGCAAGGGTAACGGCTGCGCCCACAATTCGCCTTCGATCTCGAAAGTCAGCGCGTTATGGCTCATCCGTTCCTCATTGAGTTCAGTGCGCACCCGGAGCGACTGCCGGAAAATGCGCGGCTCAAAGTCGGCGACCGTCTGCCGCAGGCTGCGCTCCAGCGCGTCCATGTCCACGCTGCGCGCGGTCGACCCGGACAGCGGCGGCAGTCCGAAGTTGATCACCGAATGGGCGGCGAATGGATAACGTTCAATCTCTTCGCGATCCGGCAACCGGGAAGCGTTGAACAGCCAGCCCAGATCGCGCAACACACACTCGCGCAGACGATTGGCGGACAACACGCGCTGGTCGCGGGATTCCTGCGTCTGATCCGGCGCATCATCGGTCAACCGATCCAGCAGCGAGGGCTGCAAGCGCTCTTTCGGGATCAGTTCAGCCATCGCTGGCTTCAGCCTCCGCGATAACCGTCTCGACCTTTAGATCGATCCGCCGTGCGTCCAGCAGCGCGTACTCGCCCTGGTCGGTCGCCAGCATCCGTTGCCCCAATCCTAACCAGGTCTCGGCGCCACATTCCTGCCACTCGGTCTTGCGTCCCAGTTGCACCAAGGGATCCGTGCTGGCGGGTGAACCCGGATAACGCGCGGGAATCAGCCCAACGGTTTCGCCGCCGTTCGCCCAGGTCAATTGCGCCGGCATCCAGACATAGTCCCGCAAGTCGGCAGGCTGCTCCAGCGCAATGGTTTGAATTCGCTGGAATGGAATCCAGTAATAACGACCGTTGACAATCGCTTCCAGCACCGGGCCCAGGCGCGGGTCGGCATCGGCGATCCAGTCAAACGGCTGTTCGTCAATCGCGCCTGCGGTCGCCGGCGCGGTCTCGAAGGCTTGCTCACGCACCATCCGGGCCTGGACATACTGACCGGCGGCGGTCAGGCGCAGGGCTTCCAGCAGCAGCGCCACCCACGGCGCAGGGTCGCCGAACACCAGCGGCGAGCGCCGTCCGGCGAACACCTCGGCCCGGAACAGCTCACAGCGCAGCGCTTCCCGATAGGTTTGCACCATCGGCAACGCCAAGGCGTCCATTTCGCCGACGACATTCAACTGGTTCAGCGCCCGTTCCCACTGGCCCAGCGCCGCCAGCAACTGGAACAGGAAGATACGGTGTTTGGGATTGGCGGGTTCCTTGCGCACCTGGGCCTGCAACTCGGCCAGGGCATCCGTCAGGCGACCTTCACGCAGGCTTTGTTCGGCTGACATGGCGATAGCTCTTTCCATCTCGGTTGACGCCAGTAAAACGATTCCGCGCTTCCGAGAGGTCATGCCGCCCGGAAACGCGGATGCTCAAGACCGGCCGCCAGCAAGGGCGATCCGGTCGGTAACTTCAGACCTTCTTGGCCAACTTCACATCCCAGCCCATCTTGCCCTTGGACTTCAGCGAGCCGTCGGCGCCCTGCACAAAGTACTCTATCTCGATCTTGGAGAAGTTGATCGAGCAGCTTTCATGCGGCAATTCGGGGCCGCTACTGCCGGTCTGGTAGGAACTGACCATGACATCGGACATGGTGATGACCAGGAATGGCATTGGCGTTTCATCGCCCGTCGATTTCCGCTGGGTGAAGATGGCGGGTGTGAAATGCTTGCCGCTCGCGGCTAGTATGAACAATGGCCCTGATGCCTGGTTCATGTTCATGGTGAAATGAAAATCCTGCACATTCACTGCACCCGTGCCCTCGCCGCCGCCATGAGAAGCGGAACCCGCGTTGGTGCAGCCCCAGCTCCACGACAGCAACTGAATGCAATCCTCATAGCCTTTCTCTAAGGATTCGCCCTTCACATTACCCGCTTTCAGATCCAGAAACGCATCTAATCTAGCCATGATCATCACCTCGCACTTTGGAAAGGAATCGTGGATTGAATGACAATCCAACATGAATGGATCGGCGTACTTTCAGAACTCCAACCAGCGTTTCCACAAAGTTCTACCGACCTGTACTAAGCATAAGCACACCACATGCCAACAATAACCCGTTGTTTCCCCTGATCAGTTGCCATTCCTTTTCCCTGAGTGGCCCACAATGAACCTCTTGAGGCCATTCTGAATGGTCCGCTACCTGGCTGCCTAGCCACCCTTGGCCGATGGCAGTTTGGACACCAGCCGCAGCGACACCGTGAGTCCTTCCAACTGGTAATGCGGACGTAAAAAGAACTTTGAGGTGTAATAACCGGGATTGCCTTCCACCTCTTCCACGATGACCTGCGCGTCGGCTAATGGCTTCATCGCCTTGGTTTCTTCACTGGAAAAAGCCGGATTGCCGTCGACATACTGATTGATCCAGTTCTGCAGCCAGAGCTGCATGGCGTCGCGCTCCTTGAACGAACCGATCTTGTCGCGCACCATGCATTTAAGGTAGTGAGCGAACCGGCAGACTGCAAACAGGTAGGGCCATCGCGCCGACAGGTTGGCGTTGGAGGTCGCGTCCGGATCTTCGTATTCGGCCGGTTTTTGCAGCGACTGGGCGCCGATAAAGGCGGCAAAGTCGGAGTTTTTCTTGTGAATCAGCGGCATGAAGCCGTTCTTCGCCAACTCCGACTCGCGCCGGTCGCTGATGGCGATCTCGGTCGGGCATTTCATGTCGACCCCGCCATCATCGGTCGGGAAGGTGTGGGTCGGCAGGTTTTCCACCGCGCCGCCGGATTCAATGCCGCGAATCCGGGTGCACCACCCGTACATTTTAAAAGCCCGGGTGATGTTGGTGGCCATCGCGTAGGCCGCATTGGTCCACACATACTTGCTGTGATCGGTCCCCTCCACCTCTTCCTCGAAATCGAACTCTTCCACCGGGTCGGATTTCGCGCCGTAGGGTCGCCGCCCCAGAAACCGGGGCATCGCCAGACCAATATAGCGGGAGTCCTCGGAGTCGCGCAGCGACCGCCAGGCCGCATATTCCGGGGTCTGGAAAATCTTGGTGAGATCACGGGGATTGCTGAGTTCCTGCCAGGACTCCATCTGCATGACTGTCGGCGCGGCGGCGGCCAGAAAGGGGCAGTGCGCGGCGGCGGCGGTTTGCGAGATTTCCCGCAACAGCTCGACGTCGGGCGGGCTGTGATCGAAGTAATAGTCGCCAACCAGACAGCCAAACGGCTCGCCGCCGAACTGGCCGTATTCTTCTTCGTACATCTTCTTGAAGATCGGACTCTGATCCCAGGCGGTGCCTTTGAACTTCTTGAGGGTCTTGTGCAGGTCCTTCTTGGAGATGTTCAACACCCGGATCTTCAGCATCTCGTCGGTTTCGGTATTGTTGACGAGGTAATGCAAACCGCGCCAGGCGCTCTCGACCTGCTGAAAATCGGCGTGGTGAAGGATCAGATTCATCTGCTCGCTGAGCTTGAGATCAATGGCGGCGATCATCGATTCGATCGATTTGATCACGTCATGAGAGATCAGCGTGGTGTTCTGCAAGGCCTGTTCGGCCATGGTGCGGACGGCGCTTTCGACCGCTTCCTTGGCCTGATCGGACTTCGGTTTGAATTCCCGTTGCAACAGCGAAGAAAAATCGTTCGCTTCAAGGGTCTGGGTTTCGGCGCCGGGTTGAGCCTGGGCGTTGGCGGTGGGTTCGGCCATGACTGATTACTCCTCGGCAGCGGGCTTGGCGTCGTCCTGCGGTTTAGGCGCGGACGCCAGCGCCTGCAACAGGTTTGGATCGTTCAAGACATTCGCGATCAGCTCCTCAGCGCCGGTCTTGCCGTCCATGTAGGTCATCAGATTGGTAAGCTGCTCGCGGGCCTGCAACAGCCGGCTCAGGGCGTCGACCTTGCGGGCCACCGCCGCCGGGGAAAAATCGTCCATGCTTTCAAACGTGATGTCTACGCTCAGATCGCCTTCGCCGGTCAGCGTGTTAGGCACCCGGAACGCCGCGCGGGGTTTCATGGCTTTGAGACGGCTATCGAAATTGTCCACGTCAATTTCAAGGAACTTGCGATCCGCGACCGGCGCCAGCGGGTCCGCCGGCTTGCCGGACAGATCGGCCATTACACCCATCACGAAAGGCAACTGCACTTTCTTCTGCGATCCATACACCTCAACGTCGTACTCGATCTGGACTCGCGGCGCCCGGTTGCGGGCAATAAATTTCTGGCTGCTCATCGCCATCGGAACTCACCTCTCTGTGGAATCACGGTGTCGGTAATGGCCGGTAGCAATCCGGCCCCATTAACCGATGATTATAGTCGGCTATTCAGAATTGTCGCCCTGCGGACCAAAAATCAGATTGGCCTGATCGGCGCCCCCCGGCGCCAGATCCAGCAGAATGGTCATGAAGTCTTTGGTCGCCAGCCGTTTAGCCCGTTTTAGCAACAGGGGCGCCGGGCTGGACGGTTCATAGCGGCCAAAGTACTCGCAGATTTTGTCGATCATCCGCAGCGCGTCCTCCCGACTGGCGATCTCGCCCACCACCAGCCGCTGGTCGCTCCCGCCCGACGCTGAAGCGGCTGCTTCCGCCTCTCCCTCTTCCGCAGCGGCGGCGGCGTCAGTCAGACCTACGCCCTGTCGCTGGAGATGCTCGGCCAGCGCTTGGCGCATCTCTTTCAATACCCCGTTCAGTGCGCTCATATCGGGGGCCTGGGTAACGCCGATCCGGTCGGTCAGCCCGGCTTCGATTCGCCGCGCCCGGTCCATCGCCGCAGCAATCGTGGCGGCGGTCGCCTGCAATTCTTCCGGGCCGACTTCCTGGAACGCGCCATTGATTTTAGCCGGGGTCGGCAGCTCGTCTTCTTCTTTCGCCAGCGGGGTGAGCGCCCCGGACGCAATCTGGATATCGCGCAGGCTAAAACGCCCCAGACTGCGCGAGTGGACCAACGGCGTTTCACGCAGGGCGGGCAGAGTGGTTTCGGGATCGCACAACGCCACTATGGTGTTGACCCGTAGCGTCGGATCGTTGTCGTCGTCGGGATCCAGTTGTGGATAGACCTGATCCCAGAACCGCTCAATCAGACCGTCCACCAACGCCAGGCCCTCAGCGAACCCCGTTAGGCCATCGGTGCGCAACAGGGCGCAGGTCAGGTAGACCGCCACTCGCAAGTCCCGGGTGCGCTCCGCCAGCGCCAGAGCGGTTTTTTTGACGCTGCGCCAGTCAGGGGGTTCAGCAGGAATGATCGTGTCGCCGTACTGGCGCTCCGGCGTTTCCTGACCCTGCTCCTCCATCTGTGCAAATGCCGGATCGTATTCAAGATTTTCGCCGGACGGCGATCCGCCGGCGAGTTCGCCTAACAAGGCTTCAACGTCAATTACACTCATGTCGATTAGACTCGCGCGCTGTCAATTAAACTCTGGGATGAGCTTCATGCAAAATCACAGGTTCAAGTATAGTCTGCTTGGCGCGGTGATCCTGGCGGTATAGACTGAAATCGTAATGCGGCGGTTCGCCATCGATATCCGACCACTTCACACTCACACAGTCGCAGTGGTGTTCCTGTCAACGGAAATCGCTCATGTCCCTGAAATTGACTATCACCAGCTACCAGCGGCTCTCTCCAGGCCAGGAAACCACCAAGATTTTGGATCGCGGGTCGATCAGCATCGGTCGCGCTGCGCAGAATGACTGGATCCTGCAAGACCCGGAGCGCATCCTCTCCAGTAAGCACTGTACTGTTCATCACCAGGATGGCGGCTATTTTCTGACCGATACCAGCACCAACGGCGTCTATTTGAATGACGCTGACCAGCGCATTGGACGGAACCAGAAAGTGCGGCTCAAAGATGGCGACCACTTCGTACTGGGTGAATACGAGATCGCCGTTACGCTGTTGCCAGCGGCGGCGGAACCGGAAGAATCCGCCCCGGATGGGCCGATCACCGATGTTGTGCCGTTTCCGGGACTGATGGCCGGCGACTCGATCATCCCCGGCGAAAAAGCGGGTGGCGCGAGCGATCGCGATAAACCGTCTTTTTCCGATCTGCTGGCCGATGATCAGGAGAGTTTCCATCGGTCGCCCCAGGCCCAGCCACGGGCCGCTGGCCGGGTGGTCACTGAACCGCCGCCCGATATCTCGGCGCCGGATCGCGCTTTTTTCGAACCGCCAGAGTTGATTTCCGAGGAGGTTCCGCCAGAGTCGACTCCCTCGAAGGTTCCGCCAGTGCTCGAACCTGAGCCGCCCATTGCCCAACCGGCGCGGC
>JAJHPN010000140.1 GCA_020890855.1 Candidatus Contendibacter sp.
ATTCAGTCTGGTTCCTGGTCCTGACGGGCAATTACGGGCGGTAGTCGCCGGTATCAAGGATGCCGATGATCTGTGGGCATTGGGCGGGCTGCCGGCCAGTCTGCCCGAAGGCGATTACCGCCTTGAAGCTGCTTTTGCACCCCGCCAACTGGACCGGCTGACGCTGGGCTGGGCGCTGGGCGCGTATCAATTTGCCCGCTACAAGACGCCGAAACGGACAATGGCGCGGCTGGCGCTGGACCCGCGCTGCGACAGTGACCGCATCCGCCGCTGGATCGATGCGGTGCAACTGGTGCGCGATCTCATCAACACTCCCGCTGAAGACCTGATGCCGGAGCATCTGGCTGAAACGGTGCAGGCGTTGGGGCAGCAGTTCGGGGCAACGGTGGCGCAAACCATCGGCGATGAATTACTGACCGGCAATTTCCCCCTCATTCACGCGGTGGGTCGAGCCAGCGCCCATCCGCCGCGCCTGCTGGATTTGCGCTGGGGCGATCCGCATCATCCCAAACTGACCTTGGTCGGCAAAGGCGTCTGCTTCGATACTGGCGGGCTGGATTTGAAACCGTCCAGCGCGATGCGACTGATGAAAAAGGACATGGGCGGGGCAGCGACGGCGCTAGGACTGGCGCGGCTGATCATGAGCGCCCATTTGCCAGTGCGGCTGCGGGTGCTGATCGCGGCGGTAGACAATGCCGTGGCGGGAAACGCCTTCCGGCCTGGCGATGTGATTCGCTCACGGCGGGGCTTGACCGTTGAGATTCACAACACCGACGCTGAAGGCCGGCTGATCCTCTGCGATGCGCTGACCGAGGCGGGCAGCGAGCAGCCGGATATTCTGATCGATTTCGCCACCCTGACCGGGGCGGCGCGGACGGCGCTGGGAACGGCGATGCCGGCGCTGTTCTGCAATGATGAAACGCTGGCGACCGATCTGCTCAGCGCGGCGGCGCGGGAACAGGATCCGCTCTGGCGCTTGCCGCTGCATCAGCCCTACCGGGAGATGCTGGACAGCAAAATTGCCGATATCGCCAATGCCGCTGATTCATCCTACGCCGGAGCGATTACCGCCGCGCTGTTCTTGAAAGAGTTCGTGCAGGAACGGATTCCTTGGGCGCACTTTGATCTGATGGCCTGGAATCTCAAAACCCGGCCAGGGCAACCGGAAGGGGGCGAGGCGATGGCGATGCGGGCGGTATTTGGCTGGCTGGAACAGCATTACGGGAGCCAGGCGGGATCAACGCCGTGATTCCGCTCTTTTGCAGCAAATGCAGCAAACCCGCGTGGCGTCTGGGCTTTGAATATCGCTACGCTGGTAACCCTGGGGTCGCGTCTGGTGCTGGCGATGGTAGAATCCGTGACCGGCCTGTTCTTATGTGGCTCTGCTGATCACCCGACTGGTTGCCCTCTACTCTTCGCAAGGCACGTCTAAAGGTGTGAACGATCCAGTGACGCCGGCCTATAATCGGTGTGAAAAACCGGTTGAATTGCAGCGGTGATCACCTGTTGCACGCTACCCGCAAATTTTCCCCGACCGGTGGCGGAATCCGGCGGTTGGATCATGTGGCAGTTCATGACTTTCGTTGAGGATCAATCCAATGATGCAGAGTTTTCGCAAAATGACCGGTGGCCTCCTGTTGGCCACGTCGATGCTGGTGAGCGGTCTTGCGCTGGCGGCGGATGTTGTCAAGCAGCCGGTCGGTAAGATCTCGATTGCCGAAAAACAGTTTGGACTACTGCTAGGCGGTAGCACCGGTAGCGGGACGCTCAAATTCCACGGTAAGAGCTATCCGTTCAAGCTTGAGGGCCTAAGCGCCGGCCTCAACGTAGGCGTCTCGAAAATGAGCGCCGTTGGCGAGGTATACGACCTGAAGAAAGTTTCCCAATTCCCTGGCACCTACACCAAGCTGGAAGCAAGCGTGGCCTTGGGCGGCGGCGTGGGTGGCCTACGGTTGCAGAATGAGAATGGCGTGATCATGAACTTGCGCTCACGGACCAAGGGCCTGGATCTCAACCTCGGCAACGTGACCGGCCTCACAATCACGATGAAGTGAGCAGAACCCAGGCCACGCTATCGCTCGCCGGTTGGAATCGAAAAACCTGTCAATTTGACGGGTTTTTCGCTTTTAGGACTATCCATTTTTTCTGCGACTATTCCCACTACGCGAGTGGCTATAATTAGTGCAAAATAATCAAAATAGCCCACTGATTCGTCATCACCATTTTTTCTCACATGCTCGGCGGAGTCCCCAACTCATGCAACGATTTTCCCTTTATGGTTTGGTCTTGCTCACTCTCTTCCTCACCGCCTGCGCGAGTGGTCCAACCAGTGAACAGACACCGGGGCCTGCTTCCTATGCCGCATTCCTGACCTATCCCGACCGGCTTCAGCCCGTACCCGGCGATGATGGCGCTTACCGCTGGGCTGCCCCTGACGCCAATCTCGGTCGGTACAACAAGGTTTTGCTCGATCCAATCCAGGTCCAGTTGGCCAGCGACGCCGAATACAAGGCGATTGATCCCGCGCAACTGAAAACACTGGTCGATGGGTTCCGGCAGGCTCTTGTCAAAGCGCTCGGCGATGCCTACCCAGTCGTGACCCAGCCGGGGTCAGGCGTGTTGCGAGTGAAGATCACCATTGTCGATCTGGTGCCGACCAAGCCCGAAATGAGTGTGGTAGCGTTGGTGGTGCCCTATGCCACCGTCGCTGATATGGCTTCGGGCGCAGCCTCGGGCGGACCAGTAGGATCTGCGCCCTATCTGGGCCGCACCGGGATTGCCGCACAGTTTTTCGATAGCCGGAGCCATCAGGTGATTGCTGAATACGCCGACACCCAAGTCGGACGGAAATATGTCGTAGATACCTCACAAGGGGTCGGTAATGCAGTCAGCACTGGCGTTTCCGATTACATGAAGGCTTATTCGACCTGGGCCTACGCCCAACAGGCGTTTGAGGGCTGGGCGCAACAGTTACGGGCGCGGCTGGATCAGGCTCACAGCCGATAAACGCCCGCCAGAAGCCAGGGAATGGCAAAGCGCAATCCGTTGATAACCCGTGTTTGGAGATTGATCTGATGAAAAAGAACTATCGAGTGTTATTGGCCGCGACGCTGGGTTGTGCGTTGGCGCTACCCGTACTGGCGGCAGACCCAACCCCGGCGGCGACCGAAAAAGCCAGCGCTGAACTCAAGGCGGTGCTGCGTCAGCACCATGACGCCCTGAACAAGCAGGATCTCAAGGCGTTAATGGCGCTCTATGCCGACAATCCCAATGTCGCGTTGATGGGCACCGGTCCTGGCGAGTTCTGGAAAGGCAAGGCGGCGATTGAAGAGACCTACAAGCACTTCTTTGAGACCTTCAAGGCCGGTTCGCTGACTCACGATTGTTCGGAGGCGACCGGCGGCGAAGAGGGTAATGACGCCTGGTTAATGGCTTCGTGCGTGATGAAAGATAAGGATCCATCCGGCGAAGCCCGTGAATTCGAGCTGAATGTATCCGCCGTGCTGAAGAAGGAAAAGGCCGGCTGGCGCGTCCAGGCTCTGCATACCTCCAATCTGGCGGAAGATGCCGGTCCGCCATCGGAGGAAGACGCCGCGCCGGCTGCAACCCCTGCGCCGGCCGCAACCCCTGCGCCGGCCTCAGCAGCGCCTCCGAAGAAAACCCCGTGAGTGGAGGAGAATGATCATGACGGATCAAGAGCAAAAATCCCGGCCAGAATCCACCGAGACACTGGTTGCCGAGGAACGGCGGACGTTTCTGCGCGGCTTGGGCAAATGGTCACAAGCCGTGATCGGCGGTGTGGCGCTGGGCGGCGCGTGGATCTACTCCAACCCGGCAGAGGCTTGGGTGGCGGCGCGGGGCGCTGGTGGATCGGCCGCCGTCGGCGGTGGCGGCGGCTGGGTCAATCGCTACGGCGGTGGCGGCGGTTGGGCTAACCGGGCTGGCGGCGGCGGCTGGATC
>JAJHPN010000027.1 GCA_020890855.1 Candidatus Contendibacter sp.
CAAAAGCCCAAGCGGTTTTTTGGCGCAGCCCGCAATATCGAAGAAGGCGGCTCATTGACCATTATCGCCACCACCCTGATTGACACCGGGTCGCGGATGGACGACGTGATTTATGAGGAATTCAAGGGCACCGGCAATATGGAAATCCATCTGGATCGGCGCATTTCCGAAAAGCGGGTGTTTCCCTCGATTGATCTGAACCGCTCTGGCACTCGGCGCGAGGAATTACTGACCGAGGCGGATGATTTGCAGAAGATGTGGATTCTTCGCAAACTGCTGCACCCGATGGATGAATTGCAGGCGATGGAGTTTCTGCTGGAGCGACTCAAGAGCACCCGAACCAATAAAGAGTTCTTCGACTCCATGAAGCGTTGATCTGGTCACTCCCCCGCGCTCCTCAGTGACTCTCTGAACCTGCTGAAACCGCCATGAACCCTGCCGCTTTTTTCAGACTGCCGCCCCGTCCCGCTTTGCCTTCGCCTCTGGCGCTGCCGTTGAAACTGATTCCTGGCCCAGTGCATTCCATCGCGCTGACTACGGCGTTAAACCGGTTGTTTGCCGCCCGGATCCGCGATGGCGAATTCGAGTTTCTGCGCGGCCGGATTCTGACGATTCAGGTGCGCGACGCCCAAGTGGAATACCGGCTCCGCTTTGCCGGGGCGGCAGGCTTTGTTCCTGCCCAACCGCCGCAACCGCCGGACCTGGCGATCAGTGGCGCAATTTATGATTTTCTGGCGCTGGCGACCCGCCATGAAGATTCCGACACCCTGTTTTTTAACCGCCGGGTCATCATGGAAGGCGACACGGCATTGGGTCTGGAATTGAAGAATCTACTGGATGGCATGGATTGGGAAGCGATGGGCGGGTTATTGCCACCCTTGCTGAAGGCGGCGAATGGTTTAATGGCGGCTTATGAGCGGTTGAGCGGTTGAGCGTCGGCTACCCAACCTCTGCCGCCTGCCTGAGCCCTGGTTGCCCGCGCCAGTAGCCATCGCAAGCGCCATAGGGTAGCGCCGCATTCAACGCCCGCGCCGCCTCAACCGGATCGCGTTCTCCACGCAGACCGGCGGCGAAGGCGGCGATGACCACCCCGGTTCCCTCCGCCTGTGGGCTGATGCGCAATACATCCACCCTTAATTCCCGTAAGGCCGCCAATTCGTGCAGCAGGTTACAGATTTGCGCCGACTGGGTCTGAATGCCGTTCAACGCCAGAAACGCCTGACCTTCACGGGTGCTGAGGATCAGTCCATCCGGATCGTCCAAACAGCGATACTGGCAATCATCCTTGGGCAAATCGTGATAGCGGGCAGTGAAACAGCGGGCGGAATAAGCCAGCGGCATTCGTCCATAAACAAAGACCTCCGTTTCGACTCCCACCGGACGTTCCGCCTGTATGGACGCCAGCGTTTGCTGTGATAGTTCGACTGGCGCTATCCAGCGTTTCGCGCCTAATCCGGCCAGAAAGCGCAGGGTGTGATCGTTATAAACATTGATTCCGGTTCCCAGCACAAACGGCGTGTTCCGCTCCGCCAACAACCGCACCGCTCCCATGTCGTTGGCTTCGACGCTGAAGCGGCCGTTCTCGCACAACCGGCGCAACGTCAGCAATTCCGATTCCGCCTCCAGCAGCGCCATGGTGGACAGCACCACCTCTTTGCCGGCGGCATTCAGCCGCGCCGCCAGTTCCAGCCAATCGCCCGTGTTTAATGAATGGCGCTTGGAGCAGACTGTTTCGCCCAGATAAATAATATCCACCGGCGCGCCACTCATCTCCTGATAAAAATCCAGCAATTGATTCTTGCTCCAATAGTACAACACTGGCCCCAGCGCCAGTTTCGGCTGATGCATGGTCATGTTCGCCGCCCTCATTGCCAGGTCCGGTGATACGCGCCCAGCGTGGTTTGCTGGCCTTCCGACACTTTACCCAGCTCCCGCAACCATTCCGGTTTCGGAATATACGCAGCCGGGTTCTGCCGACACGCATCAATGGCCGCCCGCCAAACCTTGGTCACCTGAGTAACATAAGCCGGACTGCGCTGACGACCTTCAATCTTGATCGCGGCAATGCCCATCTTCTGCAACTCGGGCAGCAGTTCCAACGTATTCAGACTGGTGGGTTCTTCAATGGCGTAATAGGTCTGATCCGCCACGGTGAAGCGCCCTTTGCACAAGGTGGGATAGCCGGCCGGTTCGCCTGGCGCATAGCGATCAATCAATAAACCACCGAGTCGGGTTTCCAGGCCATTGGCGGTTTCCTCCCAGCGCACCGCCTTGGCCGGCGAGCAAACGCCGCACATATTGGGTGATTCACCGGTCACGTAGGACGACAGCAGGCAGCGGCCCTCGACCATGATGCACAACCCGCCGAAACCGAACACCTCAATGCCGACCGGGCTGTTTTCCAGAACATGCTTTACTTGCGGCAACGACAGCACCCGAGGCAACACCACTCGGCGAATGCCGAACTGCTCGTGATAGAAACGGATCGCTTCGTAGTTGGTGGCGGAACCCTGCACCGACAGATGCAGCGGCAGATCGGGATGCCGGCGGCAGGCGTAATCGAGCACGCTGATGTCTGCAGCGATCACTGCGTCTACGCCGAGTTCCGCCGCCTGATCGACGGCGTTCTGCCAGCGAGTCCAACCGTCCGGTTGCGGAAAGGTATTCAGGGCGACGAAGACCCGCCGGTTTTTGCCCTGTGCGTATTGGATGCCCTGCGCCGCTGTTTTGGCGTCAAAATTCAAACCGGGAAAGTGCCGGGCGTTGGTGTCGTCGCGAAAGCCGATATAGACCGAATCCGCGCCATGATCGATGGCGGTTTTCAGCGAAGGCAGATTGCCGGCGGGGCAAACCAGTTCGAGCGGCTTGGAGCGAGGAGATGGAGTAGCAACAGCCATGAATACTGACCTTCATTAGGAGTAATTGATTAGAGCGAACGGATCGAGCGAAAATCCTGAATAAATATCAAGTTAAGTTCCTGTATTTGTCAAATATACCTCCTGGTGGACGATAGCGATGGTCTACGAACTGAATGGCGATGCGCGGGCGCGGGCGCAGGCGACACTTCAACGCATCGACGGTGTGCTGTTCACTGGAACTGCACTGAGATGAATGGAAAATTGATCGGCGCACGAATGGCGACAGACCCTTAGCGTATTGATCAGCGCAGCGCCCGGAATAACACCGCGCCAAGAATAATCGCGCCGCCAACCAGCGCTAATGGACTGGGTTGCTCACCCATCATCAGAAACACCCACACCGGATTCAGCACCGGCTCGATCATCGGAATCAAAATTCCCTCGACCGCCCGGACATGACGCAGCGCCAGCGCATAAAGAATATAGGGCAATCCCAATTGCACCACGCCCATCAGCAATAAACCAACGCCGCTTGACAAGTCCGGCATGGACTGAAACATGAATGGCAGTCCGATAACGCCGGCCAGCAGATTGCCCAGCAATAGTGAAGGCAGTGCAGAACCATTCTTTTGCCGCCGTAAAAACAGCGTCAGCCACGCAAAGCACAGTCCGCTAACCAGCGCGATGCCATTGCCCAGATAACCGTCCAGACTCAGCTCATCCATGAAAAACAGCGCCATGCCGCAGAGCATAACCAGCAGGGTCAGCCAATCGCGGCGGTCCGCCCGCTCCCCCAGAAACCACGGACTGAACAAGGCGACATAAATCGGCGCGGTATATTGCAGCAAAATGGCGTTAGCCGCCGTCGTGAGTTTATTGGCGATCACAAACAGCACGACCGTGCCTGCGTAAGCCACTGCCCCGCCGATCAGATCAAAAGTCCAGGTAAACCGCAATTCCCGGCGAAAAACCATCCAGATCAAGGCCGCGCCAATCAGACTGCGGGTTCCGGCAATGGCGACCGGGTTCCAGTTCACCCATTTAATCAGCACCCCGCCCAGACTCCACAGGACGGCAGTCAGCAGTAAGA
>JAJHPN010000341.1 GCA_020890855.1 Candidatus Contendibacter sp.
CCGTTCCCGCGCCGCTGCACCGTCAGTTCCCGCAATTCCCGGATCGGATGCCGCGCTTGGCATTCAGCGGCGCGAAACGAACTGAAATCGTGCTCACCAAGCAGCGCTTGCCCGGCTTGGTGCATCCGTTCTGCATCCAGCGGTCGGTAATGCCAGGTCGCCCGGCCCTGCCAAAGCGCCGAGCGCTGCGGCTGATTCAGAATCAGGTAACGGTAACGACGGGCCAGTGCAGAAAAACGGGCATGAAAGTCATCCGGGACTTCGCAAGCCCAATTCAGGCTAAGGTCATCCGGCAAGTGGGCATTGCCGCCTAGCACCCAGGCGCGCGCTGACCGCACCGCCGTCGTGTCGAAATGGGCCACCTGCCCGACGCCATGCACCCCGGCGTCAGTGCGCCCGGCGCAGGTCAGCCGCACCGGTTGCGCCGCGACTTTCGCCAGCGCCTGCTCCAGCGTGGTCTGCACGGTGCGAACACCCGGCTGCTGCGCCTGCCAACCCCGGAACCTGGCCCCGTCGTATTGAACGCCCACCGCCACCCGCATTTTTATGAACTCCACCAACGAAAAACCCCCGGCCTTGCGGTCGGGGGGTTGCTGTTCAACCGCCTGCTGGAACCGGATCAGACGCCTTTGCTTTTGCCGCTGCTGGTTACCTCATCCTGATACAGCGCCCGTAACAATGACTTATCCCGCTGGTAAATATCATCCCGGAACTGAATTTCACCGTTCTCATCGGCCCACACCGTCCAGTACAGCAGATAGACCGGCACTTCCTGCGGCAGGCTGACCACCCGCTGCTTGCCGCTGGCGGCGGCGGTTTTAATCGCATCCTTGCTCCATTTCGGGTCGTGCTTGAGCAGATACTCAGCCAGTTCCACCGGGTTCGAAATGCGGATGCAACCGGAGCTGAAGGTGCGCTGGCTGCGGCTGAACAGGCTGCGTGACGGAGTGTCGTGCAGATAAACGTTATAGGGATTGGGGAACATGAACTTGATCCCACCCAGCGCATTACGCGGCCCGGCGTCCTGGCGCAATTGGTAGTTAAAGTTGCCTGCCCCCACCGCGCTCCAGTTCACCGCGCCCGGATTGATCTGCTGCCCGGTGCTGTTGTAGACCCGGATCCCTTGCCCGGCCAGCGCGTAGGGATTGCGCCGCAGTTGCGGCAGCTTGTCCTTGACGGCGATGGAGCGCGGCACATACCACTTGGGACTGAGCACCAGATAGGCCATTTTGGCGGTGAACGTCGGGGTCTGCCGCTCCTGCCGGCCCACCACCACATTTGATTCGATCACCGATTTGCCGTTTTCGATCACGTTCATCCGAAAACTGGGGATATTGACCAGAATATAGCGTGGGCCGAAGTCATCCGGCAGCCAGCGCCAGCGCTCCATGTTCAACTCAACCTGGCGGATCCGTTCGGATACCGGCACGTTCAGGGCGGCCAAAGTGGCGGCGTTGACGTTTCCCGTCTCAGCCAGACCATGCCGGCGCTGGAAACGGCGCACCGCTCCTGCGAGGGCTTTGTCATAAGCCGCGTTCTTGCCGGCCTCGCCGCCTGATTCACCCAGATCGCCACTGGCCTGCAAACGGATCCGCAGCGCTTTAGTGGCTGTTCCGCTGCTGATCGGCGGCCAGCCACCCGCCTCTTCAATCTTGCGATAGCGGTGCAACGTGTCGCGCAACTGGACGTAACCATCGCCCTGCGGCGTCAGCGCCCGCAACGATCCAATCACTTTGTCCTCAGCCAGAGCGACCCGCAGGGTTTCGGCCAGATCGCGGGAGCGGGGCTTGATCGCCCAGTCGGGATCCACCTTGCGCGGCGCCAGCCGACCGGCCAGCAGATGGGAGGCGTAAGTCAGATAAGCGTCAGTGAACAACAGATCGGCATCGGCCAGCTGCTCGGCAGTGGACGCCGCCGCGCCGCGCTCCAGCGAACTCCGCAGCTTTTGCAAGGCGGCGCGATGGTAATCCGCCGACCGCAACCCTTCACGATCCGCTTCACCGAGCGCCTTGAGCAGATCATCGACCGCCGACAAGGGTCGGCCGTCGGCGGCCAGCCAGGCTGCCCGATAGTCGCGCTGGGCGTAGAAGGGAATCAGGTAATCCGCCCGCAGTTCGCGGTTTTCAACTTTAATTATCGACGGAAGCGGCTCGATCCGGACCTGCTGGCAGATGCGTTTGGCCATCCGGTTTTGCAACCCGCTGTCATCGGCAGGACAGGGCGGCAAGGGCGGCGGCCCGGCGATCGTCTCGACTGGCGTGGCTTCTTCGACGTCCGGCTCTGGCTCGGCGTCTTCCTGCCGATCCTGTAGCACAGGGCTAGGCTGTAGAACTGCAATCGCTGGAGTCGCGCCTGATTGCAACGAACCAGCGGCGGAATTTTGAACCGCCAGCGCCTGACCGCCAGCGGCTTGCGCCGCAACGGGTGGCGGGTTCAGCGCACAAGCGCCCGATAACGCACAAAATCCTAAGAAGATGATCTGCTTGAACATGACAATGATCGACCTGATGCTGGCAAGTGGCCTACTGTATGGTATTAATCATACCAATAAAGTATTAAAACGACAACGTAATAATCAGATAAAACAACAAAAATCAGGGTAATTTACTCTGAATTTAGAGCACAGGACGCCCCAGTTAATTCAGCTTCGCCGGCATAAATTCTCCCCCGCTCAAAAGTTCAACCCATCAACCGATAAAGCCAAAATCGTGCCGATCATCCCTGCTGTGGCGATTTCCTCGCCAGCCCTGCCCATTGAACCGGTATTACCGGCGATCCGGGCGGCGTTGCAAAACGCGACCACGCTGGCCCTGCAAGCGCCGCCGGGGGCCGGTAAAACTACTCGCACGCCATTGGCGCTGCTTGATGAACCCTGGCTGACGGGACAAACCATCCTGATGCTGGAACCCAGGCGACTGGCAGTGCGGGCGGCGGCGGCGCGAATGGCCGGTTTGCTCGGCGAACCGGTCGGCCAGACCGTCGGCTACCGCATCCGCTTTGACCGCCAGATCTCGCGTCAAACCCGTATTGAAGTCGTGACTGAGGGCATCTTGACCCGCCGCTTGCAGCGCGATCCGGGATTGGACGGGGTGGGTTTAGTGATGTTCGACGAATTCCACGAGCGCAGTCTTCATGCAGATCTGGCGCTGGCGCTGTGCCTGGACAGTCAGCGCGGTCTGCGCAACGACCTGCGATTACTGGTGATGTCGGCCACCCTGGATGGCGCGGCGACGGCGAAACTGCTGGGCGATGCGCCGGTCGTGACCAGTGCCGGTCGGTCCTGGCCGGTTGCCTGCCATTATCTGCCAGGCGATGCCCATCGGCTCGATTTGGCCGGAGTAGTGCGGGCCATATTGACCGCATTGGCCCAGCATGACGGCGATGTGCTGGTGTTTCTGCCGGGTGGCGGCGAAATCCGCCAGGTTCAACACCGTCTGGAAGCCGAGCCAGCCAGTGCAGGACTGGCGCTGGCGGCGCTGTACGGCGATCTGCCGGGCGCAGCGCAGCAGCAGGCGATCCAGCCGGATCCCGCCGGGCGGCGCAAGGTGGTGCTGGCTACGTCCATCGCCGAAACCAGTTTGACTATTGAGGGCGTGACCGTGGTGGTGGATGCGGGCTGGACTCGCGTTCCCCGGTTCGATCCGCGCAACGGCCTGACCCGGCTGGAGACGGTGCGGGTGTCCGCTGACGCTGCCGAACAGCGCGCCGGTCGTGCGGGACGGTTAGGCCCCGGCGTTTGCTACCGGCTGTGGAGCGAAGCGACGCACGCCCGGCTGCGGCCCCGGCGCGTCCCGGAAATTCTGGAAGCTGATCTGGCTCCGCTGGCCCTGGAACTGGCGAACTGGGGAGTGAATGATCCGGCAACGCTGGCCTGGCTGGATCCGCCGCCGTCTGGCGCCCTGGCCCAAGCGCGGGCGGTGTTAGCCGATCTGGAGGCTGTGGATGAACAGGGTCGGATCACTCCGACCGGGCGGACTCTGGCGGAATTGCCGACGCATCCCCGGCTGGCGCATCTGCTGCGGCGCGGCGTGGCTCTGGGTCAGGGGGCGCTGGCCGCTGATCTGGCTGCTGTGCTGGAAGAACGCGATCTGCTGCGCGGCGCTCACCCGTTCGGCAGCGATCTCACCGTCCGGCTGGAAGCGTTACAGGCTTTCCGGCGTGAGGGTCGCGCCGGGGTGCAACGCTGGGCTGCCGATTCGTCGGTCTGCGCCAAAGTTGAGCTGATGGCCCGGCGCTGGCGGGAACTGCTCACGATCGTCGCGGTGCCAGAACCTGCGTCCGATCCGGCGCTGGTTGGTCTGCTGCTGGCGCTGGCTTATCCCGACCGGATCGCCCGGCGGCGTGAGGGCAGCGCAGATCGCTACCAACTGGCCAATGGCCGAGGGGCGCGGCTGGCGGTGGGCGATCCGCTGAGTGGCAGTGACTGGCTGACGGTGGCGCAACTGGACGCCGGGGTGAGTGAAGGGCGTATCTGGCTGGCCGCGCCGGTGACGCTCGCCGACTTGGAAAACCATCTTGCCGCCCGGATTAGCACCATCGCCGAGGTGACGTGGGATGAGCGGCAGGCAGCGGTGATCGCCCGCCGGGAACGACGCTTGGGCGCACTGGTTCTGTCCAGTGAGATGTTGCCGGACGCCGATCCGGCGCTGTTGCGCCAAGCGATGCGGGTTGGCGTACGGCAGATGGGACTCGACCGCTTGCCGTGGACCCGTGATCTACGCGACTGGCAGGCGCGAGTCTTGGCGCTGCGCCACTGGTTCCCGGACGAGGGTTGGCCGGAGGTGGCTGATGACTGGCTGACCGAGCATCTGGCGGAATGGCTGGAGCCGTGGCTGGACGGCGTCACCCGGCGCGAGCATTTGCCACGGCTGGATTTAGCAGCGGCGCTCCAAAGCGTGTTGGATGGACGACTGCGGCCTCGGTTGAACGAATTGGCCCCGACTCACCTGACGGTGCCGAGCGGTTCACGGATCCGCTTGCAGTACCCGCCAGGCGCGCCACCGGTGCTGGCGGTCAAGTTACAGGAGGTGTTTGGATTGGCGGATACGCCGCGCATCGCCGGCGGGCGGGTGGCCGTCACCCTGCATCTGCTGTCGCCGGCGCAACGCCCGATTCAGGTCACCCAGGATTTGCGCGGTTTTTGGGAACGCACCTACGCCGAGGTCAAAAAGGAACTGAAGGGCCGCTATCCGAAACATCCCTGGCCGGATGATCCGTGGAACGCCGCGCCGACCCGACGGACGCAGACAGGACGGCCGGTGGGCTGAAACGGTTTCAGGGAATCTGTTCGGTGATCTGCCCTGGAACCGTGACCGAAATGACTCCGCCCCAGGTGCACATCAGTTTCGACATATCATTCAGCGCCGGCACGTTACTCAGTAGGACGGTCGGCGACCCCGGCGCCCACGGGGCGGGTGTGACTGGGACGCAGGGCATTGGGGTCAATACTCCCATCGCCGCCGCAGTTGCTGACGCCACGGCGGGATTGGACGGCGTCGTACACATTCCGAACGGCATAATGTTGACCGTCGGCACGTTATCCATGATGTTCGCCGCTGGCATGTTGCTGGTCAGCATCTGATTCTTTGGTAAGACGGCCAACATGCTCGGCGCGACGCCGAAGCTGCATACCAATGTGGCGCCATTACAAACATGCATTCCCATAATTACACCTCCACTTGGACTAGCGAATTCAACGCGGCGCGAACTCGAAAGAATCGTAGAACAATTGCTCCGCCGGCAATCCCCGATCCGCGAAGACCGGTTTGGCAGCGGCAATCATCGGCGGTGGACCGCTCATATAAACATCATAGCCGCGCAACTCAGGATAGTCGGTGACGACGGCTTCATGCACCCAACCGGTCCGGCCCAGCCATTGATCTTCTGGATGCGGTTCCGACAACACCGGCGTATAGCGAAAGTTGGCGTGTTCCGCCAGCCAGCGGCGCGGCAGCGCGTCCAGATACAAATCTACTTTGGCGCGCGCTCCCCAGTACAGATGCAATGGCCGATCCAGTCCGATATGGAAGGCATGTTCCAGCATCCCTTTGAGCGGAGCAAAGCCGGTGCCGCCGCCGATCAGCAGGATCGGGCGCGGCGATTCCTCGCGCAGCGCGAAGGTTCCCAGTGGCCCCTGAAACCGCAGCAGCGCCTTGTCTTTCATCCGGTTGAACAGATAATCGGTGAAAAAACCACCCGGAACCTGGCGGATGTGCAACTCCAGCAGTTCGTCTGCATGGGGTGGATTGGCCAACGAGAAACTGCGCCGCCGACCATCGGCCAGCAGGATGTCGATATAGTGCCCAGCCAGAAATTGCAGACGCTCGGTATTCGGCAGTTTCAGGAAGAGCCGCATCACGTCGGGCGCCAGCAGTTCCCGATGCTCAACCCGGCACGGCAGGGTCTTGACCACCAGATCGCCGCTGGTTTTGACCTCGCGAGCCACAATGACCAGATCGGAACGAGGCCGGGCCTGGCAGAGCAGCGCCTTGCCCTCAGCCTGTTCGCGCTCGCTGAGGCCGGGTGGGCGACCCTCGGAATAGTTGACTTGGCCGGACTGGATGGTCGCCATACAGGAACCGCAGGTTCCGTTACGGCAGCCATAGGGCAGAACGCTGCCCTGTTCACGCAAGGCGGCGTCCAGCACCGATTCATTGTCTGCAACCAGCAATTGATGACCACTGGGCAGAATCGTGACCTGATAAGGCATGAAGTGACGTTCTCTAGTAAGTCAAAAGCGTAGCGTTCCGCTGCTATTTATCATTATGAGTAGAAGGAAAGAAGTATGGGCGGTGTAATACGGTTTCGCTTCAATGCCGCCGACGGTTCACCCGGACTGTTGGCTTTGTTCCGTCCAGTAACTCTGCGATCAAGAATTCGTGTTCGGAAGCCAGTTTATCCACCAACTTCAGGAAGTCATCGTCTTCGGGTAGATGGTGGTCTTTTGAGTCTTCATGGCATCCCTTGACGATTTCATTCCTGTTCAGCTTGATCGCTTGTTTCAGCAAGGGAACGGCTGCTTCCCGTTCCCCACGCAAGAACAGCAGGTAGGCTTGGTTTTGTAGATAAATCGGGTCTTCATCCAAGTATTGCTTCGCTTTTTCCAAAGCTGTATTCGCTTGATCCAGATGTTCGAGAAATAGATCCAGCTTTTCCGCCAATTTTTCCTGCTTGGCGAGAAAAATAAAGTCTGAACCTTGGTTGACCATAGCCTTGCCTACCCGTTTTCGTAACTCCGGGCGCTGGTTATCACCAAAACGGCTTAGAATTTGCCCATAGACAGCCAAGGCTTCTTCAGTATGGCCCAATTTGCTTAGGGCAACACCTTGGTTAATCAAGGTCATTATTATCTGCTCTTGTAATTCGAACCGATCACTGTTACCGAAGCGCGTCAGGAATTGCTCCGCAGTCAGTAAAACTTCTTCATAACGCCTCATTTCCACCTGAATTGATAGCTTTCTTGTCAAAGCGTCAGCGACTAAGTTTTGTAATTCTAGCTGGTTGCTATCTATAAATTTTTTTAATAACTGCTCATAAGTCGCTAAAGCATCCTCATCTTTATTCAGTCTCAATAAGATACTGCCCCGGAAGAGCAAGGTGTTTGCTAAGATTGTCTGCAATTCTGGCTGTTGACTACTACCGAACTCAGTCAATATCTGTTGACTTGTAGTTAATGCTTCTTCTTCACGATCCAAAGCGAACAGAGCAAAGCTCTTATTGAGCAAAATTATTGCCTCGAAAAGCTGAGGATCTGGATATTTGTTTTTCCTTATGTTTTGCAAGAGAAGTGAACAAGTATCAACAGATTTTTGGTATTCACTTTCCAGGTAATAATGCCCTACCAGGGTAAACAATAGAGAGGGATTCTCAGGGTTATTTTCTAATCCTTCCAATAAGCTTATTTTGGCTGTTGATAGATCGCCTTTCCGCCTTGCTTCATTCGCTTTAGCCAAATAAATATCAGCATCCTTCGCCAGTTCCTTGATGAGATCAGTCAACTGGCGGTAAGGCGCGTCGGAGGAAAACGGGTCGTCGTGATCATCCACCAGGATTCGTTCGCTAAAAGCCAGCATCGGATGATAAGGGATGACCAAAGGCTTGTCGGCATTCTGTGCGCCTTGGAAATCATTACTGATCTGCTTCATTTTCTTTTCAAATGGCGTACCTTTGTCGACCGGCACGACCGGTACGGGGGAGGCGACCAGAATCACTTTGGGATTCATCGGGGCGGTCTGGAGCGATTTGAACACTCGCAACGCGCCCGCCAAGTTTTGCGCGTTGAGGTTGAACACCAGCACCACGATGTCGGCCAACTGGTGAGTAGCGATGCCGCCGATTTCCGACAAACCAGTACGAGCGTCCATCAGGACATAATCCGGGCCGAGCTTCTTCACGATCTGGCCGCGCAGGTTTTCCAGTATCTTGTAGCCTTCCTGCAAGCTGTAGAAATCGCTCCAGCTTTTGCCGTTGAGAAAGGACAAATAACCCGGCGCCTCGTGGCGTCCCGCTGGCATCAACCAGACTTTACCTTTATCGGCTTTATGACCTTGACTTTTGTGGATGTAGTGAGTCAGAGCGGACGGCGGGCCATTCTTCAGGCACTCTTCCAGGTATTCGCTAAAACCGGGTAGCGCTGTATCGTCGCTGGTTTTCTTGGGTCGGAACACTTCAAAATGTTGCAGACCCGGTGCTTCCAGGTCGAAATCCATCAGCAGAACCCGCTTGCCACCCGCCGCTAATACCCGTGCGCAGTTAGCTAGAGCCAGAGTTCTACCTACGCCGCCTTTATAGGAATAAAAGGCGACGAAACGGGTGAGAGCCAAGTTGTCGCTCATCGCATCACGCAGCTACAGCTAGTTTCTGGTGTTTATCGCCTATCAAGGGCAGCGACGGTGCTTGCCCGCCTTTTTCCAGCCTTTGCAGCCTACCTGTGTCGGCATAAAGATAGCTTCGCTGGTGGAGAGGTGTGGGCGCTGCTTGGACGGGCGCCCGGCTATCCAGCGTTTCCTTGCCCAAGGCGCTGAGGTAAAGATGTTGGTTTTTGCCTTTGCGCAGCCGGTGGATCAGCAACGCCTTGTCCAGCTTCTTTAATTCATTGGAAATATGATTGGGCTGTTTAGCACAACGCTCGGCCAATTGCGCGGGCGTGATGCCAGGTTCGTCGCGGATGTGCTTCATCATCAAGCCGGTCAATTTGTTGGGCAGGACCAGGCGCAATTGTTCCAGTGGCAGGCTGCTTTCCTGGGCGATCATCATGACTTCCGACAGGGCGCGCCAACGATCGCCGGGCTTGGCGGTGGGATCGAAGCGGTCAGCCAGCGCCGCCAGTTCGGATAGTTGGCTACGCAACGCACTCAGATCGCCGTTGTCCTGGTGCAGCACCGCTGCGGCCACGGCGGAAACCAGCCAGTTTTTTTCCTGTTGCAGGATGCTCAACTCTTTGTCCTGCATGGCTTTCTTGTATCGGTCGCAGTGCTCTAACAAGGCGTTCATAGTTCATGTAATCATGTTTTATTAGTGTGAATTATTGATAATAATTTAGTCTCAATTCATTTCAATATCTACATCGACTATGAACAATAGTTCATTGAGTCGCGTAACAACCGGTTGGAATTTGGACTTGGACGGACGATAAATAACCTGCGGATGTGTCCGGCTGGCATTGCAGATCAACGCCGCTGCGCCCTTCTTTCCGAGTTGGCGGCAACGCTCCCGGAAACGACTCAGTCCGTCGCTCATGGCCGGAACCAGAAATAATTGCGCCGGCATCGCCTCCCAAACCGAGTCGTGGATGAAGTCCAGGCAGATCGGCGAGGCGACAATCCCCAGCGCGGTTTTGCGCATCGTTAAGCCATCGCCAGTTTTCGCAGGCTCAAAGGCTGCTGGACAGGTCGGGCCGAACAGGGCTTGGGCTTCTTTGGCGGAGAGAGTGAACGGTTGGCGTTTATCCTGCGTCCACTCCACCTCGCCCAGATGGTTGAACACTGTGCAGCGATTGCTAAAAGTGCCGTCGGCGTGGATATGGCGAGTTCCCGCCACGATCAGCCGCACGACAGGAGAAGCGAACGCATCCCGCACAAGAGTTTCGATCAAGCCGGTTTGCAAGGTTTCTGTCATGACCAGTTCGGGAAAAATCAAGATACTGACAGCGTTCTCCCTTGCCAACGCCAGCACCTTTTCAAATCGCTCAAACAATTCGGACTCATTCCTGGCGCCACAACACCAGAAGGGCACGTGACCTGCCGGGCCGCGCCGGTCAGCTTCGTCACAGGCCCAGTCCATCTCGGTGTTTTCCGCCAGTGGCGATAGGCCAATTCTGACTGAGCTTTGATGCGGATTAAGAAGAAAATCCAACGCCACGCTGGCGGCGTAGTCAATTGCCGTCGAGTTCTCCACGGGCCGCCAGTTGTACTTTAAATTCAGGAAGCGATGATCGCCCAGTTCGTTGTCCAGCTTGAATCGCTGGACATCGGGAATTGCCCGTAAAATCGGGCTTTCATTATTTGAAACAAGCAAATAGCGTTTGTCCTCCAAGCTGATTTCAGCGGCTGAACTTAACGGTTGGAAATGGCTGGCCTGGTAGCGGGTTTCAAAATTCTTCAATAAACCCCAGGCAATCAGATAGTCCTCGTCTCCATGGATATTGGCATCGAGCAAGCGAGAGAGTTGGCTGTCGGCGGCGTTCAGGTATTTTTGGATACGGTCATGCGAACACCGGCTTACCAAGCCGGCAAGCCGATGGCTGTCCTGTTCGACAAAGCGGACGTATAACCGACACCATTCCCTTAGCTGCGCCCTGAACTCTGCCGAACCGAACGTCCTGAACATGTAAACCTCGCTGTCTACTTACCAAGGCACACCAACCCCAGCCAGTCGGTGTGGACCCACATTCCGGTATGGTCAGGAGATGCAGAGGCCAGTTCGTTTCCTCGCTCAGTCCCGGCGACTCAGATTGGTTATACCCATCGAACAATTCATCCGCGTTGTCATTGAGCGGTATTCAATGGCGGGAGATATCCGGTCCAGTGGAATTTACGGGTTCCTGACAGCCGTCAAATCCGGTGGGATCTTCCTGCCAAGGATCACCCTTACGCCTCAACTGATAGCGCATACTCGAGCAGCGCTCTGCATGTATGTAGTACAGCAGGGCGGCAACCAATACAGCGATGATCGAGGTTTCGCAAGGCGCAGGGGTCGATTCGATCGCTACCAGCGGAAGGTGGCGCCCAGCGCAGGGCCGGCCATGCGCATATCTTGAAGAACTTCATCGCCGGTCGTCGAGTAAGAGAGGTTGCGGTATACGAGCACGATATCACCCCAGTCGAAGCGATAGCCGACCCCGGTCCATCCCTGCCAAGTCCAATTCGAGTAGTTTCCTGCACCAATATCAAGGTAGTACGGTACGAACCAGTCGCCGCCGTCGCCGAGACTCACCGCACCACGCACGCCGACGATTCCGTCCCATACGTTGAGCTTGTTGGAACTGCCGCCCGAACGCTCAAGCACGCCTTCCGGCCCGGAGAAACTCAAGTCGGTTGATGTTTTCAGACCCAGATAGCGAGCGCCGCCGAACACGTCCAGCGTCCCAGCAGAACTCCGCGCTGCGGTGTAACTGCCAATGCCCTCCCAGATCAGCGCCTTGATGTCTACATCCACATTCACATCGATTGGTAGCGGCTCATGACCCTCCGGTCCATGCACCGTCTTGATCTTGCCTTGCTGGCCACTGAAGTCGTTATAGACCAGGTCCATCGCCAGCGCCCAGTCACCCTTGCGCGCTTCAAAAGTCCCCATCAGGGCGAAATCCAGATTACTGAGGTAGCTGTCCGGCTTCACCTCGATATCGACGCTTTTGCCTCCACCCAGCGGGGTAGCGAGCTGAAGCGTTTGGTTGATGTTCGGGAACCAGGCATAAGGGGTGAGGCTGTAATGCCACTGCCCATCGTACATGTCCACGCCGGCGGCCGAGGCTACGCCGCTCGACGCCAAGAGGGCGGCACCGGTGACCGTTGCCCAGAATCCCGCCTGCAATCGCTTTTTTCGAATCATGTATCCCCCTCCGGAATCGACATCGAATAAATTCAGTTGTAATCGTGCAGTTCGTTACATCAACCATGACATTTTTATGCCATGAGTGATTTCCTGCTTCACCAAAGCCGGTTTCACCGGGGTCTTGCGACCTCGGCCAGCGCCTTCCTCTCCACAGGCGTTCCTTCCCGCCCAACTGACGGTAGCCAGCGCTGCGTACTGGATATTCGAGGCCGCATTCATATCGCGGTGGTGTTTCCCGCCACACTGGGGCACGTCCATGCCCGGATCGACAGCAGCATCTTTTCCTGTCGACCGGGACAGCACGTCGTTCGCCATCATGCCCTTGACGTTCAGGTCCTCAATACTGAGGACGCCGAATCGCCGGGTCAAGTCAGTGGTCGTTTTATGCAAAAAGTCCTGACCGACATGGGCGATCCGGGCGTGGAGTTTCGTCAGTTTCCGGGCGGATTGACGCCAGTTATTGCGGGCCTTTTTGTTTAGGCGAATGCTGACTGGCGCACTGTTTCAACCGCTGGCGGCGCTTTTGCAGCGGCTTGGGGCTGTCGATCTTTTCTCCAGTGGCGGGGGTGACAGCAGTAGAAACGCCCAAACCAATCCCGACCGTCGCTTGGCTTTCGCAGACCGGTTCGGGATGCAAGCAGCGACCATGAGGTATTTTTCTCCGACCAAAGATAGACTCATGGGAGTGTTGCCTGTCGACCTGATGAGGATTATAGATATTTTGAGGATTCCTTCATGCGTATTCTGCTGATCAAACCTAAAGCCACCTTGCCCACAGTGCTGGCTCTGGAGCGATTCCAATGTCTGGAACCGCTCGAACTGGGCTATCTGGCTGCCGTCGTGCCTGCGGGTCATGAGGTGCGGGTGCTGGACTTGCGCCTGTATCGCTTCCCCGACTGGACACTGAAACGCGAACTCGGCCATTTCCAGCCCGATCTGGTCGGATTCACCGCGTACAGCCACGAGTCCGGCCACCTCAAACGACTGGCGGGTCTGGTGCGACGGTTGCTGCCGAAAACGCGGATCGTGGTCGGTGGTCATCACGCCACCGTCGCTCCGGAAGATTGCAACATTCCGGCGCTGGATTACATCGTGCGCGGCGAAGGCTGCGCTCCATTCCGATCCCTGATTGCGGCGCTGACCAAAGGCGTGGAACCAGAAGGCGTTCCCCACCTGCTGTTGACCGGCGACCGCTATGATCCGGCAGCAGCGACGGAATGGCCGCGCTATCCCGACCCGGAGACCCTGCCGTTGCCCCGGCGCGATCTGTGGAATGTCCGCGCCTATTCCTGCATCTGGGCCTGCGAAAATCCCCGCAACTGGCAAGTCCTGTTCCCTCCGGTGGCGATGGCCCGCACCTCCTACGGCTGCAAGATGGTCTGCTCGTTTTGCATCGTGCCGCTGCTGTGCGGCGGCGTCCATCAGCCGCGCCCGGCGGAAGTAGTGGCCGAGGAACTGGCCCGGCTCAAAGCCGATCACGTCTACTTTTCCGATGATGAGAATTTCATCGACGAGGCTTACGGCTTTGAACTGGCCGAAGCCTTGGAGCGGCGCGGGGTGAAGAAGCGCTATTTCGCCTGGACCCGCGCCACCACGGTGCTGCATTCGCCGGAACTACTGCGGCGCTGGCGGGAAATCGGTCTGGATGGGGTGTTTGTCGGCTTTGAATTCGCCACCAATCAGGAATTAAAGGCGGCGCGTAAAGGCGGCACGGTGGCGCATAACGAACGCGCTCACGACACCCTGCGCCAGTTGGGGATTGCCTGTCATGCCGCCTTCATGATTCGCCCGGAATACGGCCATGCTGAATTTGCCCGCCTGCGCGACTATGTGAACGCGATGCCGCCCGCCCAATCCAGCTTCACGGTCTGCACGCCCTCACCCGGCACGGCCGATTACACGGCGGCCCGGCCGCAGTTCTGGTGCGGCGATGCGTATGAATTGCATGATTGCATGCACCCGCTCACCCCCACTACGTTGCCGTTGCGGGAATTTGGCGAGCTGTTCGCCCGCCAGATCGCCGAAGCGGGCCGGCGCCATCCGCTTCGAGTCCAGCGCCACCTGACCCGCCCCTGGGAACTGGCCCGGATTGTGAGCGCTGACCAGCATTATCAGCAGGCGTTTCGGAACTTGCACCGCGATTATCCGCAGGAGTTATGGGATTGGCCGGGAACGACTGGGGCACTGGTGACAGCCTGATTGCGCCGGACTCTGTTCGCACGCACTGGTCGGGGTAAACGCCGGGATCTTTTTAGGAGTGGAGCCGCATCGATGAGCAACCGGAACCGTCTGAAAGTTTTCAGGGCCATCGGGTTGGTTGGAAGCCTGCTGCTCGCTGCTGGCCTGACCGGATTGATTGCCGCTGCTGAACCGCCGAAATCAAAAGGGACTATTGCGGTCGTTGAGTTCGCGATTCGAGGCAGTGATCTCGATCCCCAGACTGGCGCGATTATCGCTGATTCCCTGACCTCGGCGATTGCCAACATCGGCTACTTTGCCCTCAAGGATCGAATATCGTTAAGCGCGATAGCCAAACTGGCCAGAAAAAATCCGCTCGGCTCCATTGGTCCGGTCGATGCGGAAACCGCTATTCAATTAGGAACATTGTATGGCCTGCAGGGCGTCATCACCGGAACGATCAGCCGACTGGGGGATCGCGTCATCGTTACCGCCCGACTGATCGACACCCGAACCGGCGCCATCCTGCGGAGCGGCGAAATTCAGGAGAAAAACCTTGATGCGGTGCAGGTCAAGCTCGATCAACTGGCGCTGTCGATCACCACTGCGCCGCCGACGCAAAACTTGCGCGCCTTGACGGTCAGGACTGAACCGGATGGGGCCGCGATCAAGCTGCTGAATATCCAGCAAGCCTATCAGCCCGGCATCCGGCTGCCCTCCGGCGTCTATGAAATCGAAGTCAGTCACTCCGGTTACGTCCCGCAGAAAGTGAATGCCAAGATTATGCAAAATGATGTGAATTTACTGGTCCATCTGGAAAAGATGCGCTATGCGCTCACCATTGATGTAGATCCGCCTCAATCCAATATCCGGCTGCTGAACCTTCAGCAACCTTACCGACCAGGAATCAAACTGGAAGCCGGGGTTTATCAGTTTGAAATGAGCTATCCCGGTTATCAAACCACCCGTAAAACGATCACTCTTGCGGATGCTGATTTAAACGTAGTGCTGAAACTCGAACCACAAAACCCGATTTCGGCGGTTCCCGCCCAACCTGCGCCAACCCGGCAGTCCTCCACCAGAAACCGCCCTCATCGGCAAGGCCGAGTAGTCGAGCGCGACGCGACTCAGCGCAATCCACCGGATCAAGAGGAACGACGCAGCCTCCGGCAGGAATTTCGGAACTTCCGACATGAATTAAAGCGAGTTTTCTGGTAGATCGGTGCGCGACGGCAACCCTTGACGCCTATCCGGCCCGGTTCAGGACCGGATGCAGCCGTAGCGCGGCAGCCCGTCCTCATCCAGCAGTCCGTGCTGGATCAACCAGACGCGGGCGTCTTCTGCATCCTGCTCGAACCAGGCGCGGGTCGATCCCAGCCGAAAACTGTAGCCCCAGGCATCCATGTCGGCGCACAGTCGCGCTCGACCAACCCCCGGCAAGTCATCGGCGAGCAGGATTTGCAGGTAGCAAACACCGTTTTCCTCGATAAACTCGCCGCCGGCATCGGTGTGTAACGCGGCGCGGCGGGCGGCATCCATGCAGATATAGTGACCCGCCTCATGCAGCGCCGAATGTACCGGGGTATCGTCTCTAACCAGCAACCGATCGCCAATCAATCCCGCTTCGCTCTCGCCCCAATAGCTGCCGGGAATCGCCATACCGGGCGCTATCCACTCCACAATGATTTCATAGCGGCCCAACAGGGCAGCCAACAATCCGTCATCCAGGTCAGCGCAGGTTAATACCGTAGTCATGGCGGAATAGCTTCCGGAGGTTTCAAAATAACTAAACGGCATAAAAAGTCGGGATGAAAATGCAGCATTTTCCGATTAAACTGGTCAGTATCAACCAGCCGCTGTTTTGGCGCGCCGACTTCCGCTTATCGCAACCGCCGTCTGAGGATGAGTCATCTCATGAGCCGAACCACTCTGTTCACCTCCGAATCCGTCTCCGAAGGCCATCCCGACAAGATCGCCGATCAGATTTCCGATGCGGTGCTGGACGCCATTATCGCCGAAGACCCCAAGGCCCGCGTCGCCTGCGAAACGCTGATCAAAACGGGCGTGGTAGTGCTGGCCGGCGAAATCACCACCTCGGCCTGGGTCGATTTTGACCAGATCGTGCGCGATACCGTGGTCGGAATCGGCTACGACAACTCCCATGTCGGTTTCGACGGCGCAACTTGCGCGGTGCTGTCCTGCATCGGCAAACAGTCGCCCAACATCGCCCAAGGCGTCAACCGCCAGAGTCCTGAAGAACAGGGCGCCGGCGATCAGGGACTGATGTTCGGCTATGCCTGCACCGAAACCGACGTGCTGATGCCGGCCCCGATCACTTACGCCCATCGGCTGGTGCAGCGCCAGGCCGAGATGCGGAAAAGCGGCGTGTTGCCGTGGCTGCGTCCCGACGCCAAAAGTCAGATTACCTTCCGCTATGAAGATAACCGGGCTGTCGGTATTGAAGCGGTGGTGCTGTCCACCCAGCATGACCCGGACATCAGCTATAAGCTGCTTTGCGAAGCGGTGATGGAGAACATCATTTTGCCGATTCTACCCGCCGAGTGGCTGGATCGGCACACCCGCTACCACATCAACCCAACCGGCAGTTTCGTGATTGGCGGGCCGGTTGGCGACTGCGGCCTGACCGGGCGCAAGATCATCGTGGACACCTACGGCGGCGCGGCTCACCACGGCGGCGGTGCGTTTTCCGGCAAGGATCCGTCCAAGGTGGATCGTTCCGCGGCTTACGCCGGACGCTACGTCGCCAAGAACATCGTCGCCGCGGGACTGGCCGACCGTTGCGAAATTCAGGTGTCCTACGCGATTGGCGTCGCCGAACCGACCTCCATCAGCATCAACACCTTTGGCACCGGCAAGATTGAGGAGGAGCGCCTGGTTGAGATCGTGCGCGGCCATTTCGATTTGCGGCCTTACGGACTGGTCAAGATGCTGGATTTGATTCGCCCGATTTATCGTAAAACAGCGGCTTACGGTCACTTCGGGCGCGAAGAGCCGGAGTTTACCTGGGAGCGCACCGACCGGGCCGAAGCGCTGCG
>JAJHPN010000363.1 GCA_020890855.1 Candidatus Contendibacter sp.
CGCAATCCAGCACTTCCACGCGCTCCACCGTGATTGAGGGCGATACCAGAATGTGATCCAGTTGCCGATCCGGCCGCCAACTGGGAAAGGTGCACAAACCCGGCGCCGGTTCAGACAACCGGACATTTTCCAGCAAAACCGCCATTTCCGGGCTGTCCGAGCGGCTGTTGAGATCCCCCATCAAAATGACGTGGCGATAGTCCTGCGCCAGTTCGGTCAAAAATCCGATCTGCCGCAACCGGCCGCGCCGACCTAGCGCCAAGTGCAGGATCAGCACATGCAACGCGTCGGCCCCGGTTCCAAACCGGATTTCCAGCACCCCCCGACCGGGAATCAATCCCGGCAGCTTGTGTTCGGCGATAGCGTCTGGACGCAGGCGGCTCAACAGCGCGTTGCCATGCTGCGAGATCATGCCAATCTTCCGGTTAGCCTGATCGAAGACGTGCTCAAAGCCGGCGGAATCGGCCAGATATTTGACCTGATTGACGAACCCGCTCCGCAGACTGCCGGCGTCCACTTCTTGCAAGCCGACCAGATCATAACCGGCCAGCACTTGAGCGATGCCATCAAGATTGATCATCCGCGATGGCACCGGCACCAGGTGTTTCCAGCTCCGGGTAAGATACTGGGAGTACTTGCGGGTGGTCAGACCACTCTGGATGTTGTAGCTAAGCAGCCGCAACCGAAGTGGCGCTTCGGGATCGCTCATCAGTTCGCTACTGGGCTGGACGGAACAGCTTCCTGGGCGATCAGGAAATCCACCGCCTCAAACATGCGCGGCGAGCGCACGTCATATTTGCCATTGACGATGACGGACGGCACGCCATTAACCTTGTAGCGTTGCGCCAGCTGATTGCCGCGCCGCAACTGGGTCTCGGTATGGAAAGATTGGTAGGCTTTGCGGAATTCGTCCTGATCGACACCCTGCGTGGCGAAGAACGCCGCCAGCTCATCCAGATTCATGCGCGGATTCTGGTGAATGGCCTCGAACAATCGTGGATGGATTTTATCCAGCACCCCCAACGCCTCGGCGGCGTAGTAAGCGCGAGCGCTTGGTTCCCAGTTGGCGCTAAAAGAGACCGCAATCCGCACGAACGCCACTTGATCGGGTTTACGTTTCAGCCATTCCCGAGCGGCCGGCTCCAGGTTGTAACAGTGCGGGCAGGTGTAGGAAAAAAATTCGATCACTTCAACCTTGCCGGGCGTCGCCGGGGGGGACGGATTTGACAGCAGCACATAGTCCTTGCCCTCGGTAAATGGCGGCGGCGCGGGCGGATCGGCGGCCTGGACCATAGCCAGCGGGAAGATGCAAGCCAGCAGAATCAAAAGCAGGCGGTAGCGCGGATTCAACATTGGGGCGAACTCCATCAGATGGATTGTTGACAGGGAATGGGATTGGGATTCCGCCTATAGCGAACCGTAGGAATGCAGGCCGGACAGGAACATATTGACGCCCAGGAAGGCGAACAGGGTGACAAACAGGCCGATCACCGCCCACCAGGCCATTGGCGCGCCACGCCAACCTTTGGTCAACCGCAGATGTAGCCAGGCGGCGTAGTTCAGCCAGACGATCAGCGCCCAGGTTTCCTTCGGATCCCACGACCAGTAGCCGCCCCAGGCTTCCGCCGCCCATAAGGCCCCCAGGATCGTCGCAATGGTGAAAGCGGCGAATCCCAGGGCAATGGCCTTGTACATCACATCGTCGAGCAGTTCCGCAGGTGGCAACACTCGCGCCAGCACCCCATCAGGGTGATGGGCCTCCGCCCCCACTCGCAGCAAATAGGCCACCCCCAGCATCGCCGCCAGAGCAAACGCGCCGTAGCCAATAAAGTTGGCTGGGACATGAATCTTCATCCAGTAGCTTTGCAGCGCCGGGATCAGCGGTTGAATGTAATAGGCTTGGCGACCAAAGGCGTACCAGAGCAGAAAGGCGACGGCTCCGCTGATCGCCAGCAGCGCAAAGCCGCCCATGGCGCGGGTGCGGTGGCGATCTTCGTAAAACAGGTACAGCAGCGCAGTGATCAGTGCGAACAGGACAAACACTTCGTACAGGTTGCTGACCGGAATGTGGCCGATATCGGCGCCGAGCAGATAAGACTCGCGCCAGCGCACCAGCAACCCGGTCATGCCCATCACCGTTGCGCTCCAGGTCAGCGCGGCAGCAGTTTTCCCAATGAACTCCGAGCGGGAAAACAGCGCGACGAAATAAGTGACGGTCGCCAGCACATAGAGGGTGCTCATCCACATGAACGCCGCCTGGCTTTCCAGCAAGTATTTGAGCAGGAAGGCGCTCTTGCGTAGTTCGTAATTTGCGCCATAGCGCCACAAGGCCAGAACGGTCAACGCCGCCACCGCCAGGGTAAACGCCCGCGCTGGCGGCCAATACCGGCCCCAGCCGATCAACGCCAGCGTTGCGCCAAATTGGATCGCAACTTCGTAACGGTCCATATAGGGCTGGTAAAACCAGTAGGCATAGCCGGAACCGGCGATGACCAGTAGCGCCCAGAGTCCATCGGCAACGGTCAGCCGTTGCCAAAACGAGGGCTGATTCCAGTGCTCCAGCACTGCTTCACGGGTTGCCGCCATTTCAATGGGCCTCTTTTAGAGTGTCCGCCGGGGATAACGACGGGGGTGGGGAAAGCGGCGATCCCAGTCGCCGTTCCAGTGCTGTCTGCAATGCCGCAAACTCGCGGGCGAATTCCGCCGGGCGGCGATTGCCGGTTCCGGCCAGAATCAGCCGAACCGCCCCATCCTCCACCGCCAGCCACGCCCATAACCGCCGGAACGAAGTATAGAACATGAGAAAAACGCCAACGATCAGCAGGGCGAATCCGGCGTAGACCACCACCGCGCCGCTGCTGTAGGTCACTTGCAGACCGGAGGCCTCCACCTGCTGAAAGCCGGTCAATTGCAAATAGAACGGCGATCCGTAAGCGGGCCGCGCCGCCAAAGCCGACAGCGCGTCGTTGAAGAAGGCGTTCTCGCGCTCGCCCAACTCCTGCTCGACACTGACGCCTTCCTCACGCAGCACGGCAACAAACACCTCCGCCAGCGTTTCGCGCAGGAGGTTCAGATAAAGCGCGGTCGCCTCCTGCAATCGCTCTGCCGGCACGACGGCTTTAGCTTTCTCAGTGATCGCCATAAAACCGCCCTGGGCGAACAGTTCGACCAGATTCAGCCGCACCTGGTTGAGATCACGCTGAAAATCCGGATCGCCGCCGGCGGCAGGCAAAGCCAGCAGTTTTCGCAGCCCGCTCGCATCGTGCAACCGGGCGTTGAATCGCAAAAACCGTTCGGGACTGTTGTTAGCGTCCACCGGAATGTGCAGATAGCTGAACGGTGCGCCGGGCTGGGCGCGCACCCCGCTGAGGTAGAACCAGCGGCCGTCTATCTGCACCGGAGCCATGTAGTTCAAATATTCCCGCGCCGCGCCGACGGCATCGCGCAGCTTGAAGCTGATGCTTGGCCCGAAATTGCGAAACTGGCGATCGCCAGGTTGGGCGTTCGGCTCCGGCAGCAGGTTGAACAGCCGGAAATCGTCCAATTCCAGACTCAGCGCTCCAGCAGTCGGCCCTCCGACCTTGATCACGCCACCCACTTCGCCTTTCGCTGCAACCGGCTCGGCGCGAGCGGTCGTCAATGGCCAGGCCTTCAGTTCCAGTTTGGAGCCGCCATCGCCGAAATCGGACTGGTAAATAGCGTAGCCGCGATAAACCAGTGGATGATTGACGCGAATGGTGGCCGCCAGCGGTTGATCGCCCAAGTATTCCTGATCGTGAATCAACACCTCGCTGGTATAGGACTTGGGCTGACCGGTGTCGTAATAGGCGACCTGAAATTCCTTCAATTCAATGGCAAAGGGCAGTTCCTGCACCAGAAAGCCGTCGCGTACGCGCAGAAACACAAAATTGGCGGCGGAGCCTTCCGGCAGGCGCACATTGCCACGAAAAGTCGGGATCGCGCCGGGGGCCAGCCGGCTAATCGGCGGCGCCTCGCGGGCGCTCAGGTCGCGGGTTTCGACCGCCAGTTCGCCACGCCATTCCTTGAGCTTCAGCCACAAGTTGCCATCGAGCAGCCCACCGACGCCAATCGTCACCACCGCCGCGTGGGTCAGCAGATAGCCCATCCGGTTATAACGCCCCTTCATCACGGCGATCACCTGGTGATCACCGTGATCCTGAATCCGCCAGCGGTAGCCGAAACCGCGAAATGCGCTGGTGATATCGGCTTGCACGGTCCTGGAATCGTGATCCGGCAACCACCATTCCGCTTGCTGGTGGAAACCGCGCAATGAATCAATCTGGACGCTGGTGCGGAACCGGGTCATCTCACGCAACATGCCCGGCGCCTGCTGGTAAAGACAGACACTGGTGGACAGGATCAGGAAGGCGAGAATAGCGATGAACCAGCCGGTCCCGTAAACATCGTACAGACCGATCTGGTTAAACGCCGCAAACCAGAATGGCCCAAATTTGAGGATATAATCGGGATAAGATTGATTCTGCTGCAAAACCGTGCCGATAACCGAGGCGATGGCAACCACCACCAGCAGGGTGATGGCCAGGTTCATGGAGCCGAAAAATTCCAGCAGCACCCAACCGAGGGTGCGCCGACGGAGGGGCTTGCAGAGGGTGGTTTCGTTCACGAAGGCGTTGGCAGGTTGAATGAGGACGCCTTTTCGACACAGTGCGGTGTTATCCGTTCACCGATCCGGGGCGGTGTTCGGCCAGCGCCAGGCGTAAAAAAGGGCGGCCGGTCAGCCGCCCCACAGTCAGATCAGGGGGTATTCAGTCCGGTTGACCCGGATTCTTCTTATTGCAAACCCTGAATATAAGACGAAACCGCCTTGATTTCCTGGTCGGTCAGCTTGGCGGCGACGCCACGCATCATCTGGCCGGCATCATTGGCGCGTTCCATGGCGCGGAAGGCTTTCAGTTGAGTCTCGATATAAACGTCGTGCTGGCCAGCCAGCGCCGGGAACTTGGCGGCGGGATTGCCAGCGCCAGCCGCTCCGTGGCACGCCATGCAGGCCGACACGCCGCTGGTCAGATTACCACCGCGAAATAGCGCCTCACCTGCCGGAGCCAGGGCCGGGTCAGCCGCGCCCCGGGCGATCTGTTGTGAGGCGAAATAAGCCGACAGGTCTTCCATGTCCTGCGGGGTCAAGGCGGCGACCATGCCGACCATGATGGGATTGACGCGCGCGCCGCTCTTAAATTCTACCAGTTGCTTGGTCAGGTAATCGGCGCTTTGCCCCGCCAGTTTCGGATAGGCGGGATTGGTGCTGTTGCCGTCCGGGTTATGGCAAGCGACGCAAACGGCGGACTTGGCTTTACCGGCGGCGGGGTCGCCAGCGGCCAGCGCGGCGGTCGCGGAACCGAGTAATGCGCAGGTCGCAGCGATAGCAACGAGTTTTTTCATTTTTGGAAGGCTCCTGTACGATGACGGAATTCGGTTCAGGCGACCTGTCGCCGGTGCGGATAATAGTGGCGGATCGGCGATCCGGGTCTCGCTGGGGTCGTGGCGGAACCAGTGCTAGTTTGGATCGGTTCCGTCGGTGAAAGCGGCGGTTTTATATATCAGTTTCGGCCTTTGAGTTCAATGAAAAACCACAATAGCTTTACTTCTATTCCCCAGAGCGCCGCTGCCGCCAATCGGTATCAGGCGGTCCGGTTTTTTAATAGCATCAATGACTTTAAGCAGTTGCCTCCCGACATCGGTGGCGAAGTCGCCTTTGCTGGCCGTTCCAATGCCGGCAAGTCCAGCGCCCTGAATGTCCTGACCAATCAGCGGCAACTGGCCCGGGTCAGCAAGACCCCCGGTCGCACCCAGTTGATCAATTTTTTCGAGGTGGAGTCAGAGCGCCATCTGGTGGACTTGCCCGGCTACGGCTATGCCAAGGTGCCGGATTCGATCCGTCAGCACTGGCAAAAACTGCTGGAGCAGTATTTGCGCGAGCGGACGGCGTTGCGCGGCCTGATGATGCTAATGGACATCCGCCATCCGCTCACGCCACTGGATCAGCAACTGCTGGGCTGGTGCGCCGCTCGCGGGTTAGCGGTGCATATCCTGCTGACCAAAGCCGACAAGCTCAGCCGGGGGGCAGCGATGACAGTGCGGCAACAGGTGGAGAAAACCCTGCGGACCGACTACCCACCAACCAGCGCCCAGTTGTTCTCGGCCTTGACCCGGCTCGGGGTGGCTGAAGCGCATCAGCGATTGGATGAATGGCTGGGGTTTGCAGTTAAAAGTTGCGCGCCGATGGCGAATCGCCCACCACCCGCAACCGGCGAGCCGACAGCCGCGCTTGCAAGGCCTGACTGACCAGTTCGCCAATCCGCTCCAGAAACAGGGTGCCCACGCCGGGGTGAAAACGCTCGGCGTCGCTGCTGCCCACCGCCAGCAAACCGCGCCAGTCCCGGTCGCCGAGGGGAATCAGCGCCGCTGATGCCACGCTCGGGGCATTGTTGCCAAACAGGGCGACGGCTTGCTCCGGACGCAACCGGCCACAACGCGGCTGTCCCGCCAGAAACAGGCCGCCAAACCGGGCGACCACCTCCGGACAGAGGAACTCCGCCGCGATCTTGGGACGGATGGTCAGCGCTCCGGCCAGGCACAAAGCCACATCGTCCGCCTTGAACTCATCGCGCAGGATCGCTTCGACGCCTCGCAAAAATTCCGCCATTCTGCTGCGTCCATTCAGCAGGCGCAGCGCCAGCCGTTGCACCCGATCGGCCAGCCGGCCATTGTCGCGGGCGATGCTGACGAATTCCAGCAGCTTGTCGTGCTGGCGCTGACAGCGTTCCCGCAACAAGCGATTCTGATACGCTAACAGCGACGCCGCTGGCTGACACGGATGCGGGATATGCAGAGTTTCCACCAGCGCCGGATGGCGGGTGAAAAAATCAGGGTGATCTTGCAGCCAAGCGGCGACTTCCGACTCGAATCCAGTGGTTTCCTGTGCTTCAGTCATAATTCGATCCACCCTTCAAACACGGTCGTTGCCGGGCCGGTCATCGTGACCGATTCGCCCTCGCCGGCCCAGTGAATGGTCAATTCGCCGCCGGGCAACCCTACCCGGACATTCGGCCACAACAGCCCCCACAGCCGCCCGGTCACCACCGCCGCACACGCCCCAGTGCCACAAGCCAGCGTTTCACCAGCGCCTCGCTCAAACACCCGCAGGCGAATTTGATCGGGAGCGATAATCTGCATGAAACCGACGTTGGCGCGGTTGGGAAAGCGGCCATGCCGTTCCAGCAATGGCCCCAGATGCGCAACCGGGGTCTGATCGATATCGGCCACCAGCAGCACCGCGTGAGGATTGCCCATCGACACTGCCCCGATTTCCAGTTCCAGCCCATCGGCGGCAATGGGATAGCGGGCAGCGCGATCGGTAGCAACGAACGGAATGTCCACCGGTTCCAATCGGGGTTGGCCCATGTCCACCGTCACCTGCCCGTTAGGCTGGATGTGCAATCGTAACCGACCAGCGGCGGTCAAGACCCGCAAGTCGTCCTGGTCGGTCAATCCGTGATCGCGGACAAAACGGGCGAAACAGCGCGCGCCGTTGCCGCATTGTTCAACCTCGCCGCCGTCGGCGTTGAAGATGCGGTAACGAAAATCAGCCTCGGCCTGATCAGGCGCTTCCACCAGCAACACCTGATCGCAGCCAATCCCGAAATGGCGATCCGCCAGCCAGCGAATTTGCGCCTGACTCAGCGCCACCGTCTGATTGACGGCATCGATCACCACAAAATCATTACCCAGACCATGCATTTTGGTGAAGCGCAATTTCATCGCGGCAACCTGTCTCAGCCGTTAGCCTTTAGCCTGGATTCCTTCAACTCCGCCCGGTCCAGGCGACCTTATACAAATCCAGTCGTCGATCACGGAAATTGCGGACGCTGCCATGCACCCGCATTTCCTTGAGGTTGTCCAAATCCAAATCCACGATCAACGTCATTTCGGTGTTCGGCGTCGCTTCAGCGGCAATGGCGTCATGCGGGAACGCAAAATCGGACGGGGTGAACACCGCCGCCTGGGAATACTGCATGTCCATGTTCTCCACCTTTGGCAGGTTGCCGACGCTGCCGGAAATGACCACATAGCATTCATTCTCAATCGCCCGGGCCTGGGCGCAACGCCGCACCCGCAGATAGGCGTTCTTGGTGTCGGTCCAGAACGGCACGAACAGGATTTGCATGCCCTGATCGGCCAGCAATCGCGGCAATTCCGGGAACTCGACGTCGTAGCAGATCAGGATGCCGATCTTGCCGATGTCCAGTTCGAACACCTTCAGCTCATCGCCGCCCTGCAAGCCCCAGTAGGAATACTCGTCAGGGGTGATATGCAGCTTGGACTGCTTGTCCCAGGTGCCGTCGCGCCGGCACAGATAGGCGGCGTTGTACAGCGCCCCGCCACGATATTCGGGCATGCTGCCAGCGATGATGTTGACATTGTAGGCGACGGCCAGTTGCAGGATCGCCTCGCGCAGCGGCTCGGTGTACTCGGCTAACTGCCGCACCGCCTCGGCAGTGTTGCGCTGATTGAAGTGCGCCATCAGCGGGCCATTGAAAAACTCCGGGAACAGCACAATGTCGGTCTTGTAACCGGCCACCGCGTCCACGAAGTATTCGACCTGCTGCAACATTTCTTCCAGCGATGCGGTCTGGCGCATCTGCCATTGCACCGCCCCGACCCGCACGACCGCTTTGCGTCCGCCAATCAACACTTCCTTGTCTTCGTAATAAATATTCAGCCATTCCAGCAACACCGCATAGGCTCTGGATTCGTCATCATCGGGCAGATAACCGGTGATGATCTTGCGAACGTGAAAATCATTGGCCAACTGAAAGGTCAGTATCGGGTCAACCAGTTCCTTGGCCCGCACCAGTTCGACATATTGCTGCGGAGTCATGGCGTGGGCGTACTGGCCGTAGCCGGGAATCCGCCCACCGACCACAATGGCGCGGAGATTGAGCTTTTCGCACAGTTCCTTGCGGGCGTCGTACAGCCGCCGACCCAGCCGCATATCGCGGTACTGGGGATGAACGAATACGTCCACGCCATACAGCGTGTCGCCATTGGGATCATGGGTGGTGAGATAGCCGTTGCCGATGATCTGCCAATAGGTGTGCCGGTCGCCGTAACGGCTGTACTCGACAATCAGGCTGATGGTGGCGGCAACCACCTTGCCGTTGTCCTCAATGCAGATTTGCCCCTCCGGAAAGCGGGCGATTTGCGAGGCGAACTGCTCGCGGGTCCAGGCGCCGTCCATATTCGGATAAACCAGCTCCATGATTTCCTGCACATCGCCATAATCGGTTAGCCGCAGGTTCCGCAGTTTCAACCGGTGCTGGACCGGGTGTTCAAGAGTTTTTTCCATCATTCAGCCAATACCGTTTCGCCTGCGTACAGTTCCGCCACGGTTTCCCGGCGGCGAACCCTCTGGAACCGGGCGCCGTCCACCATCACTTCGGCGGCGCGGGGTCGGGAGTTGTAGTTGGAACTCATGCTAAACCCGTAAGCGCCGGCAGAGCGCACCGCCAATAAATCGCCCGGTTGGATATTCAATTCCCGCTCCTTGCCAAGAAAGTCGCCCGTTTCGCAAATGGGTCCGACCACATCGTAGCGGCGCGACTGGCCGAGGGTGCGTAGCTCCACCGGAATAATCGCCTGCCAGGCCGCATACAGCGCCGGGCGGATTAAGTCATTCATCGCTGCGTCCACCACGGCGAAATCCCGATCCGCGCCGTGTTTCAGCAATTCAATCCGGGTCGCCAGAATGCCGGCGTTGCCGATAATCGCCCGGCCTGGTTCGATCAGGATTTCGTAGGGCTGGTCGCGCAAATGAGCCAACAAGGCGGCGGCGTGTTCGGCAGGCAACGGCGGTTCTTCGTCGCGGTAGCGAATGCCCAGTCCGCCGCCCAGGTCAAGATGACGGATTTCGACGCCCTGCCGCTCCAGCCGTTTAACCAGGGCCAGCACCCGCTCCAGCGCCGCCACAAACGGCGCCACTTCGGTCAGTTGCGAGCCGATATGGCAATCAATGCCGATGACGTCGAGATGCGGCGAGGCGGCAGCCCGGGCATAGACTTTCAAGGCCCGTTCCGGGTCAATGCCGAACTTGTTCTGCTTCAGGCCGGTAGAGATGTAAGGATGAGTCCTGGCGTCAACATCGGGATTGATCCGCAGCGACACGGGCGCTTTCTTGCCTTGCACCGCAGCGACCTGCTCCAACAAAGCCAGTTCCGGTTCGGACTCGACATTGAAGCAGCGGATGCCTGCGTCCAGGGCGCGCTCCAGCTCATCGTGGCGCTTGCCCACCCCGGAAAAGACGACCTTGCCAGGATCGCCGCCTGCGGCCAACACCCGCTCCAGTTCTCCGACCGAGACGATGTCGAATCCTGAACCGAGCCGGGCCAACACGTTCAGCACCGCCAGATTGCTATTGGCCTTGACCGCATAGCAGACCAAATGGGCGTGAGCGCCGAAAGCGCGATCAAAGGCCCGCCAGTGCCGTTCAATGGTGGCGCGGGAGTAAATATAGCAAGGGGTGCCGACCGTCGCCGCAATCTCGGCGACCGGAACATCTTCGGCAAATAACTGGCCGTGGCGATACTCGAAATGATCCATGATTCAGGGCTTTGCGGGAGGAGATGATTGGGTCGCCGGCGGTTCCGCCTGCGGTTTGGGCAGCGACAGCGGCCCTTTCTGACCACAACTGGTCAGCAACATGACCAGCGACAACCCGATAAGCAGCGATTCGGCACGAAACAGACGCATTCGGCTTTTCCTCGGCGCGGGAGGCGAGAAGTGGAAAATAATGGTCAGTATATCGCGCCTTCAGCCGATGGGCGCGGCTTGGCTTGACAGGCGCCGGGTTGGAAGCGGCTAATAACCGCAATATCCACGGGAAACCCGGAACATACGGAAAACTAGGGAAGAATTAAGGACTAAGCAAATTGCCTTAACTTTCAACCTTAACTTTCAGCCTCGCAACCTTAACTTTTAGCCTTTTTGTCATGACTGACCCAACCCTGACCACTGTTGAAATTGAACCCGCCGATGCCGCCCGTTCCAGCGTGATCTGGATGCACGGCCTGGGCGCCGACGCCCGCGATTTTGAACCGATCGTTCCGGAACTGAAGCTGCCGGCGGCGCTGGGCGTTCGTTTCGTCTTTCCCAATGCGCCGATCCGCCCGGTGACGATCAATAACGGGATGCGGATGCGGGCCTGGTATGATGTGCTGAGTCTCGATTTGCCGCGTCAGGAAGACGCTCAGGGGGTTCACGCCTCCGGGCAGGCGCTGAACCTCCTGCTTGAACGCGAAAAACAGCGCGGTATTCCCGCTCACCGGATCGTACTGGCCGGTTTTTCCCAAGGCGGGGCCATGGCGCTGCATACCGGCTTGCGTTATCCAGAGCGGTTAGCCGGCATTCTGGCGCTGTCCTGCTATATCCCGCTGGTCGCCCGGTTGCATGACGAGCGCCAGTCCGCCAATCAGTCCACACCGGTTTTCATTACGCATGGCGATTGTGACGCGGTGATTCCGATGCGCTACGGGCAGCAAAGCGCCGACTTGCTAAACAGTCTGGGTTACGCGGTAGAGTGGCGCGATTACGACATGGGCCATGAAGTGTGCTGGCAGGAAATCCGCGACATCGCCGAATGGCTGAAACGGGTGCTGGAATCGGGCTAGACGCCGGGATTCGGCTTCTGATTGGTTTCTGCCCAGCGCTCATCCACTGTTGCTGTTGCGCGGTTCGCCCACAAACAGCCGCTCCCGATAAAAACGCAACTCTTCGACGGAGTCGCGGATATCCTGCAACGCCAGATGAGTGGAGGTCTTGCCGAAACTTTTCAGGTCCGGATACCAGCGTCGCGCTAACTCCTTGATCGTACTAACATCCAGATTGCGGTAATGGAAATAGGCTTCCAGTTCCGGCATACAGCGCGCGAGAAATCGCCGATCCTGGCAAATACTGTTGCCGCACATCGGCGACTGGCCTTTGGGAACGTAGCGGCGTATGAACTCCAAGGTTTGTCCTTCAGCTTCCTGTTCGCTGATCGTACTGGCCTGAACCCGCGCCACCAGCCCTGATTCGCCGTGCTGCTTGCGGTTCCAGTCGTCCATCGCCGCCAGCGCGGCGTCAGGCTGATGGATCGCCAGCACCGGCCCCTCAGCCAGAAGGTTGAGCTGACTGTCAGTCACAATGGTGGCGATTTCAATAATGCGGTCGGTCTGGCAATCCAGACCGGTCATTTCCAGATCAATCCAAATCAGGTTATTGGGGGACATAATTTCTTCGCAACGTAACAGCCAGAAGGAGAACCCGTTGCACAAGCCGACAGCGGGCATTGAAGGTGTTCAGTTTACGCCGGTTTCGCCGCCGACGTCCCGTAGGAGCTGCTGACGTATGGCCGGTCGGCGACTGACTCAGCAACAGCAGGGGCGGATTCAGCGCTTGCAGGATCGCCGTCGCACCCGCTCCGATCAGGCCGTTCCGGGAGAAGAAGATGAAGCCGGATTGGGGCCGGAACAAGCCGGGCTGGCGATCACCAATCATGGCGCAACCGTCATCGTCGAGGATGGCGAGGGCCGGTTGCAGCGCTGCTCGGTGCGGCAAAATCTGGGCCGGTTGGCCTGTGGCGATCAGGTGATCTGGCAAGCGTCCGGCCCGGGCGGCGGCGTGGTGACGGCGGTGGTCGAGCGCCGCTCGCTGCTGACCCGTCCCGACTTTCAAGGCCAACCGCGTCCGGTGGCCGCCAATCTCGACGCCGTGGCGGTAGTGCTGGCCCCGGAACCGAACCTGAGCGAGGATTTGATTGACCGCTATCTGGTCGCCATTGCCGCGATCGGCGTCCAGGGGGTGCTGGTGCTGAACAAGCGCGATCTGCTGGATGAAGCGGCGCTGGCGACCCTGCTGGATCGGCTGGAGCCCTATCGCCGGATGGATTATCCGTTGTTGCTGGTCAGCAGTCGCACCGCCCACGGTCTGGAGGATCTGCGGGCCTGGCTGCGGGGTCGAACCAGCCTGCTGGCCGGACAATCGGGGGTCGGCAAATCATCGCTGATCAAGGCGCTGCTGCCGGATCGGGATATCCGCATCCAGGCTCTGTCCGCTGCAACCGGTCACGGTGCCCATACCACCAGCGCCAGCACTCTCTATCACCTGCCGGGCGGCGGCGATCTGATCGATACGCCCGGCGTCCGCAGCTTTGAGTTGGGGGAAATCCGCCTGCGCGATTTGGATCGGGGTTTCGCCGATATTGCGCCTTATCTGGGTCGCTGCCGGTTTTCCGACTGCCGCCACCTGCGCGAACCGGATTGCGCGGTGCAGGTGGCGGTGAAACGTGGCGAGATTGCTCTGCGGCGGCTGGACAGTTATCAGCAATTGCGGGCGGCGCTGGAAACGGCGGGAAAATCAGGCTAAACGCCATGTTCGCCGCCTTCGCTTTTTTGTCCGCCGGCATTTTGCTGGGTCTGAGCGGAGGGCTTTCGCCGGGGCCATTGCTGGCCTTGGTGATCCGCGAAACTCTGCGCGGCGGAGTTCGAGCCGGCATAGGGATCGCGTTGGCTCCATTACTGACGGATGCGCCAATCATTCTGGCGACGATGCTATTGTTGCAGCCACTGACCGGCCAGAATGTAGCGCTGGCGCTGATTCATGTTGGCGGCGGACTGTATCTGGCCTGGCTTGGCGTTCAGAGTCTGTGCTTCACCGGTGCGGAATTGGGGCCATTTGATCCGTCCGGTGCAATTTCCTTACGGCGCGGCGTGATAGCCAATGTGCTCAATCCCAGTCCATACCTGTTTTGGCTGGCTGTCGGTGGACCAACCCTGCTGGCGGCATGGCGCGAGAGCGGGTTGGCGGCGGCGGCGTTTATCGGCGCTTTCTATGCGTTGCTGATCGGATCAAAAGTGCTGCTGGCGGTAATCGTGGGGCATGTTCGCAGTGTCTTGCACAGCGGCGGTTATGTGATGTTGATGCGCGGTTTGGGGCTGCTGCTGTTGGCCTACGCGCTCCTGTTGTTTCACGAAGGTGGGCGGTTGTGGCAAGGCTGATGGATTCAGGCCAGCATCTTGCCGCACTGGGTCGCGATAAACTCCACCGCTTCATCAACATCATCTAGGGCTATTTCATAACCGTCAGGCAGATAGCCGTACAAACCTTTCTTGTAGGGGTTATTGCCAGGATGATAAACCCGGACGGTCAATTCAAGCGCGGGCTGGTTGGGGCCGGAGCGGAAGCCGATAGTGATCTTGTCGGTGAAGATCCAGAAGTAATTGATCCGGGGATGGGTTTCAATCTGGGCCTTGAAGCTCCGCACCTGGCTCTTGACCTCCTCGAATTCCTGTTCCAGCACACTGAGCCGGCGTTCCTGATGGACTTGACGCTGTTCACGATCGGTGCGGAACCGGTCAACCGCTTTATTGAATAACTCGCTGATATCCTTAGCCATATCCTCGTTCTCCAACCGGGTCAATAGAGACGCTGCTGATGGTGATAAAGCGGATTATACGCCGCCCATTCCCTGCTCATTCAAGCGTTGCAGACTACGACTGTTTGTTTCCTTATTGAAACAAAGTTGCGCCGCGGCTGCGAATCACCTCGGCGTAAAACCGCCCACTGGCCTTGATCGTGCGCTGTTGGGTGGCGTAATCAACATGGATCAGCCCGAAGCGCTGCGAATAGCCGTGCGCCCATTCAAAATTATCCAGCAGCGACCAGGCGAAATAACCGCGCAGATTGACGCCACGATCCAGCGCTGCCTGCGCCGCCCGCAAATGATCGCGCAGATAGCGTTGCCGCAGCGGATCGTTCACTGCGCCATCCGCATCAGCCTGCGGCGGATCGTAAAACGCGGCGCCGTTTTCAGTGACATACAGCGGCACCGAACCGTAACGGCCAGCGACCCATTCCAGAATATCGGTCAACCCCTGCGGATAAACCTCCCAATCCAAATTAGTGTAGGTCTGCTGCGGCTGACGGACGCGACCGGCGGCCAGCGGCCAATCGTCCGGATCGTGGCGCACCACTTGCCGGCTGTAGTAGTTGACGCCCAGAAAATCGGGTGACTGACGGATAACGTCGAGATCGGCATCAGGAAAAGACGGCCAGGCCGCGCCGAAAATTTCCGGCAATTCCGGCGGATAACTGCCCAGAAACACCGGGTCAAGGTAATAGCGGTTCCAGTAGGCATCCGCTCGCATAGTGGCGTCGAGATCGGCAACCGTTTCGCTAGCCGGGTATTTCGGCTCCAGATTGACCACCAGCCCGATCTGATGCCGGCCTTCGGCCCGATAGGTCTGAATGGCGGCCGCAGAAGCCCGCAGCAGGTGATGGGCGGCGTGCGGCGCGGCAAACGGATTGCGCCGGCCGGGGGCCAGAACGCCATGCAGGTAGCCCCCATCGGCCACTACCCACGGTTCATTCAATGTGACCCAGAATTTGACCCGATCGTCCAGCGCCCGGAACAGGATTTGCGCGTAATCGGCGAACCAGTGGGCGCTGTCGGGATTGAGCCAGCCGCCCAGCCGATCCAGCGCCGCCGGCAAGTCCCAGTGATACAGGGTTAGCATCGGCTGAATACCTTGCTCCAGCAGCGCATCGACCAGCCGCTGGTAGAAATCCAGCCCGCGCGGATTGACCGCGCCGCGTCCCTCCGGCAACACCCGGCTCCATGAAACACTGAACCGGTAGGCGTTCAGGCCCAGTTCCCGCATCAGCGCCACATCGTCCCGATAGCGGTGGTAGTGATCGCAGGCGACATCGCCGGTATCGCCGTTGTGCGTCTGGCCGGGGGTATGGGCAAATTCATGCCAGATGTTGCGTCCCGCGCCATCGGCCAGCGGCGAACCTTCGATCTGGTAGGCGGATGTGGCGGCGCCCCACTGGAAATCAGCGGGGAAGGCAGTGAATACGGTCATGATCAAACAGGCTCCGGTTCAACGGGCGGGAGGTTCACAGATGGGGCATCGATGAATTCTCATGCCGAGTGACAGGGGCGATGAGAGGAGCGAACGCCCGAACATAAAACAGGATTAATCGTACCGGAATTTACGGCGGCGGCGCTGCCGCTTCAGTCAATATCGCCTATGCTTTAACTCAAATTCCCGAGCGTTCGAGTATAACAATGAACCACTCTCCCAGCCTTGTCCTCACTGCGCCGCTTTCCGGCCCGTTGCTACCGATTGAGCGGGTTCCCGATCCGGTATTCGCCCAGAAAATGGTCGGCGACGGCATTTCCATTGACCCGCTGGATCAATGCCTGCTGGCGCCTTGCGCCGGCCTGATTATGCAATTGCATCCCGCCGGACACGCCGTCACCATCGCTACCCCGCAAGGGATCGAAGTGCTGATACACATCGGTCTCGATACTGTCGGCCTCAAAGGCGCCGGCTTTACGCCAAAAGTCAAGACGGGCGATGCTGTGAAAATCGGCGATGCGCTGATTGAATTCGACGCCGATTACATCGCCACCCACGCCAAAAGCCTGTTGACCCAGATTGTCATTACCAACAGCGAGCGGGTTGCCGCCTTTGCGCCACGGTCTGGTTCAGTCATCGCCGGGCAGGATGTGATTCTGGAACTGACCCTGGTAGATGGTCAGACCGCAGCGGCAGCGACCGACTCGGTGAAAACCGTGACTTCCGAGGCGATCCTGATTCCCAATCCAACCGGGTTGCACGCCCGACCAGCGGCGGTGCTAGCGAATCTCGCCAAGAAGTTCAAGGCCGAAATTCGTTTGCAAAAGGGCGACGATCAGGCCAACGCCAAGAGCGTCGTCGCGATCATGGGGCTGGAAGTGGGGTGCGGCGATAAGGTGGTGTTGCTCGCCAAAGGCGACGATGCCGACGCCGCGATTAGCACCCTGACGCCATTACTCTGGGAAGGGCTGGGCGATGAGGGTTACGCCCCGGCTCCGGCGCCGGCCAGTTTTGTCGTCTCCGCCAGGGCCGCGCCCGCGCCGAAACCGCGTTCCGATGATCCCAACCTGTTGATTGGCGTGGCAGCTTCACCCGGACTGGCGGTCGGCGAAGTGTTTCAGGTGCGCCATACCGAGCTTCAGGTCACCGAAATTGCCGAGGGCGATCCGCAACAGGAACGCGCCTGGCTGGATGAGGCGGTTGGGCAGGCCCGCAGCCAGTTGGAAGCGTTGCAGGCGCGGTTGCACGGCGAACGGGCGGCGGACAAGGCCGCCATTTTCGCCGCCCATCAGGAATTGCTCGACGATCCCGATCTGCTGGACATCGCTTATTCGGCGCTG
>JAJHPN010000314.1 GCA_020890855.1 Candidatus Contendibacter sp.
TGGGGACCATGAAGGCGTCAAACAGCTCGCGGGTAACAGGGAGGGAATTCATGGGATAAATCCTGAAGCAGGGTTGAGCATGGAAGCAGACCGGCGCACAGCATAGCGGTTTTATCGCGGCTTCGGGTGAAACTAACGCTCCTGGCGCTGGGTGGGTTGGCAAGGACGCGGATTGAAGACTGATCGAGGGGCATTGGAAACACCGGTTAAACCAGCAAAAGGCATCAGGCCATTTTCTGATAAAACCGGCTTACATGAACCGACCACTGAAACTGACTCGCATTCCGAATCTTCAGGACTTTCGTTTTTCGTCATTCCCGCGCAGGCGGGAACCTAGTAACCCACTATTTTATTAGCTAAATTCTGCGATTAGACTTGGCGATGTACGAATCAGCATTAGGAAAACCATACATACCCCACAACTTGCTGCGGGGTCATTTAATTAGTGGGTGAAAATTACCGTTCAAGGTTGAAGTCCTGTTTATCTTTCTCGCCTTCATCGCGATACCAGCCACTCAGCACCTTGCCATCATCAGTAATTTTCCATTCCAGATCGCCGCGACTCTCTTCTCCTTTACCAACTTTTGGACGCTGCCACCATTTGGCCTTAATAGTCTTCCCTTCAATAACGCCCTCAAACTTGCCATCTTGAGTGACGTCATCATCATCAGTGTATTGGTAAGTACCCGCAATCTTGTTGCCTGTCTGTTCAATGATAACGTCGCCTACCAGATTGGATGACCATTTTCCACTGAGGCTGACAGTCGTTGCTGCGGGAGCTGCGGTTACAGGAGAGGTGGCCGCTGGAGTCGTTGCCGGAGTAGCCGCAGGAGGAGCGGCGGCTGGAGTCGCCCCCGCTGGAGTAGCAGGACCAGTGGTTGCGGGAGCCGTCGCCGGAGTAGCAGGAACAGTGGTTGCGGGAGCCGTCGCTGCCGGGGTGACCGCCGGCTTTTCAGTGCCTTCCGCTGCATAGACAGCACCGCAAGCGACTAACAGACTGATCGTGCCGAACAACATTTTGCGCATGGTTATTTCCTGATTAGGTTGAGGTTGACCGTAGTTCGGAATCCGACGTGGATGCAGATTCGAACTTCTTATCTGCACCCACGGGATTGGTTATTAGCGCCAAGCTGAATTGAAGCCGTTACTTCCAGCCCGCCTTGAGCATCACACTCTATACATTCTTCGTTCGGGTGGGCTTTTTCCCACTGAGTGGCCGATTGCGTTTCGTTCGAATCCATCTTTATCAGGTTCTTCGGGGGTTCTTGTGGAAATCGGGACTTGATGCCTCATTATCGATTATTAATGTGTTATTTGTTGAGTGTTGCGCGCAACGAATAACACATTAATAATCGATTGATTTTAAATGGCATCAACCTAATCGAAAGCTGGCTCAACAGGCTAAAATCCGTCTTGGAAGACCGGCCTGCTCCACAGAAGTCTTCAAAGAACCATCTTTGATTCTGATCGATATCAGCTTTCAACCTCCTGCATTTTCAGGGAGTTAACACAGCAAAATCTGCATGACAGAGTGCTTAGGTTGCCACTCCTGGCTGATCCCGCTTCGACTATCCGACCAGACCGATCCTCCACGACCCGGCAGTCAAAACCGCATCAACTCCCGCCGCGTAACCGCTAATTCCTCATAACCAAACACCGCGCTCAGATGATGGAGAAAAGCATGACCGCCTTCATCTCGCCACAGTTCATTGAGCGCCTTCTCGATCCCGGCGTAGCGCGTTAACGGTTCCTCCGGCCATTCCCCCTTCTTTCCGATTTCGCGGATCAATTCCAACCACACTTGGCTGACGCCCATGATGAAAGAGGGCCAAGCCACCTGCAATTCTCGCGACCAGTTTTTATCCGACGTATCGCCGATCCCCGGCCGCTGTGGGTGATCTGGATCATCGTAGCCTACCGACTGCACCGTCCCCACCTGTTGTAACCAGATCAGCAGCGGATCAGCCGCCATTCGGGCATTAATCCGCCTCGCTGTCGCCGGCGACGCCCGGAAAATGAAACTGAACTGGCGTCCCGCTCCATCGCGGGCCGCCCGGCGATGAAAGCGCCACAGCGAGATCGCCTGTCGCTCGGCGTCCAGCACCGGGCCGACCACTCGATCGGCCAGCAACAAATCCGGAGACCAGAGCGGCTCCTTTCCCTCCGGCCAGTTCAGACGAAAACGCACATACCACCAGTTTTCCGCACCGATCCCAGGCGCCACGATAGCCGTCTCGACTGGGGGCGGCGCCACCGGTGGCGCCGCACATCCGCCCAAAAACTCAACAACCAGTAGCCATGCCAACCAGAATGGGCGGCCCATCATTTGAACCCCCCACCGGATCGATCTAGTGCAATTCCGTCGTCGGACTTCTGATAAAACAGGCTGGTAATCTGCTCCGACACCAGCCCTATCAGAAACACCACCACCGACACACTGAACAGCAAGGCGCCCATATTGGTAAACCGCCCCTGGGTCATAAATGTATGAGTGTAATACCACAAGCCCAGCAGAAAAAATCCCAGGCTAATCGGAAAAAACAGTTTTAATGGTGAATACAGCGTCCCAACCTTGAAGATAATCAGCAGAAACCGCACCCCATCCTGCAACGGTCGAATATGACTCTTGCCCTCGCGCCGGCCAGCAATAATCGGCACATAAGCCACTGGATAGCCACTGCGAAAAAACGCCATGGTGATCGTGGTTGGATAGGAAAACCCGTTCGGCAACAGATATAGAAATTCGCGGAATCGATCCGCCCGCACCGCCCGGAATCCCGAAGTCAGATCCAATACCGGATGATTCACCATCCAACTGGCCAGCCGGTTGTAAATCCGGTTCGCGATTCCCCGCCCCCACGACGCCTGTGAATGATCCCGCCGCGCCCCAACCGCCATCGAATACCCCTCGTTCAGCTTCATCAGCAGGTGAGGAATGTCTGCCGGATCGTGCTGACCATCCGCATCCATGAACACCAACGTCTCGCCGATCGCCGCCCGCGCTCCAGCCTTGATCGCCGCACCATTCCCCAAACTGTAAGGATGCGTCACCGCCTGCACCCCGAAGTAACGACAGATCTCAACGGTGTCATCGATCGAACCGTCATTCACCACGACGATCTCGGCATCGGGAAATTGCGCCGTCAATTTCTCCAGTAATGGCCGCAAATTGACTGCCTCGTTGCAGGCCGGCAGGATAATGCTCAACAGGTTGCTCATGATCGCCGCTCCATACGGATTCGCTATCAAGCATAGTTCAGCAGATTCTCCGTCAGGGCTTTCGCTGACCTACCTTTTTCCGTCATACCCACGAAGCCGGGCATCCATCCTTTTCAATGCGTGACTGGATTCCCGCAGGCGCGGGAATGACGAAAAGCAAAAGCCTTGTCCGCGAGAAACTCGGCGTTTAGGTCGGGGAGGGATAGCGAACCGTGCGAAACGCGGTCAGCCTTTGACGTGATGCCGGTTTTTCCCAGCGGTCAACCCGTAAGGGATTGCCGGATAAAACGCTCCGAAAACAGCCTGAAGCAATGCCATCAGAAAAACCGCAGATAGGCTTCCAGCACCCGCAGAGTGTAAGCGCTGGTAGAACCGTTGCGGTACTGGGCGGGATCGCCGGTCATCCACCAGGCGGCGGCGCGTTGCACCGCGATAATCTCGTTATTGCCACTGGCGGCAAATTCCTCGCGTAGCACTTTCCCCATCACGCAAGCCAGCATCTGCCGGGCCAGCGCCTGATCGGCGGCGAACTGCTCCGGCGTCACCTCCTGATTCAGGCAGCGTCTGGACCAGCGGCTGATGTTGTCCGGCTTGATCCGCCAGTCGCTGTACAAGCCAGAATCGGGACTGGAGGGCGGCGCAGCCTCACGCAACGCTTCGACCAGGGCATCGACCTTGGCGTCGGAAATCGGCGTTTGGGCAGGGAGTC
>JAJHPN010000101.1 GCA_020890855.1 Candidatus Contendibacter sp.
GCCGGTCAAAACTGACCTTGCCGTCCGGCTTGGGATACTCGATCTTCGGACACTCGGACGCTTTTTTGAGCTTGGCGTGGTCGGGCTTATGGTGGAGCGTCCACGGCGCTTTACCCCGGAACAGGTAGGTATCGAGCGCCGAATAGGCGATTGCCGCCCACAAGCCCCAACTGAACGACGGTTTGATGTTGCGGACCTGGTAAAGCTCTTCCCACAGCCAGCTTTTTTGCAACACGGCCGGATATTCAACGACTTCATCAGCGCTGCGCCCGTCGCCCAGCGCCGCGAATACGGTCTCCGCCGCCACCATCCCGGACTTCATCGCGGTATGGGTTCCCTTGATCTTGGGCGCATTGAGGAAGCCGGCGGCATCGCCGATCAGCAGCCCGCCGGGGAAAATCAGTTTGGGAATGGACTGGAAGCCGCCGGCGGAAATAGCCCGCGCCCCGTAGGCGATCCGCCGCCCGCCTTCAAAAGTCGGACGAATATCGGGATGGGTCTTGAAGCGCTGGAATTCCTCGAACGGCGACAAATGCGGGTTTTCATAACCGAGACCGACCACGAACCCGACCGAAACCTGATTGTTTTCGAGATGATAGAGGAACGAACCGCCATAGGTGCTGGCGTCCAGCGGCCAGCCGACGGTGTGGACGACCTTGCCCTGCTGGTGCTGGGCGGGATCGATCTCCCACAGTTCCTTGATGCCGATGCCGTAGGTCTGCGGATCCACGCCTTCGCGCAGTTTGAAGCGCTCAAACAGGGTTTTGGTCAGCGATCCTCGGCAACCCTCGGCAAACAGCGTGTAACGGGCGCGGAGTTCCATCCCCGGCGCAAACTGATCGGTCGGTTGCCCGTCGCGGCCCACGCCCATGTCGCCGGTCGCGACCCCGACCACTGCGCCATCGTCGTTGTACAGCACTTCGGCGGCGGCGAAACCGGGGTAGATTTCCACCCCGAGTTCTTCGGCTTGAGTCGCCAGCCAGCGGCACAGGTTGCCCAGGCTGATGATGTAGTTGCCGTGGTTGTTCATCTGCGGCGGGGTGGGCAGCCGGTAGGACGTTTCACGGCTCAGCAGCAGGAACCGGTCTTCTCCCGCCGGAGTGAGCAGCGGCGCGCCCCGTTCCTTCCAGTCCGGAAGCAGCTCATTCAGGGCGCGCGGCTCGATCACCGCCCCGGACAGGATGTGCGCCCCGACTTCGGACCCTTTTTCCAGCACGAACACGCTGATGTCCTGCTCGTACTGCGCGGCCAGTTGCTTGAGGCGGATCGCGGCGGCCAGGCCGGACGGACCGGCGCCGACGATCACCACGTCATATTCCATACTTTCGCGTTCCACCGGGTCACTCCTTCTGTATATGGCATTCGGATTGGAATCGGCGGGATCCGTCCGCTGGGGAACGGGATTTCCGCACGGTTTTCAGGGCAAAGCGGACGGAAAGTGTAAATTGGGCCGCTCGGCATGGGCTAGTTTAATCCGGCTACCTGGCAATGGCGTCACTGCTTTGAATTAAAGACGGATTTTTATGCGGGCGCCAATTCAGCCGCCCAGCCGATCCAGCCAGCCGGCCAGGCACTGTTGCCCTTTGGCTGCCGCGGTCGCCGCATGAAGCGCGGTCGCCGCCCGCAGCGTGGACACGCTCAGGCCAGGGGTTCCGGCAATTTCACCGGCGTGGCCGATCAACCAGCGTTCCAAACCGCGCGCGGTGGTTTCCATGTGGAATTGCAGCGCCAGGGCGTGGTTTCCCCATGAAAAGGCCTGATGCGGGTAGAGATCGCTGGATGCGAGCAGCGTGGCGCCTTCTGGTAAATCGAAAGTGTCGCCGTGCCAGTGCAGCACCGGGGTTCCGTCAGCGAACGCCGCCAGCGGACTGTCCAGCCCTGCCGCCGTCAGGGTCAATGGCTTCCAGCCAATTTCCTTGCCATGCCCCGGATAAACCCGCCCGCCGAGCGCCTCGGCAATGAGCTGGCAACCGAGGCAGATTCCAAGCGTGGGCCGGCCCGCTTCCAGCCGCGCCCGCAGTCGTTGCAACTCGTCGGCGAGGAACGGGTAGGCGTCCTGTTCATAAACGCCAATCGGCCCGCCGAGCACAATCCACAGATCATCGGCCAGCGGGTCAAGCCCGGCCAGATCGTCATAGCCGGCCTCGACATAACGAGTGGCGTAACCGCGTTCCGCCAGCAGCGGCGTGAAACGGTCCAGGTCTTCAAATGCGACATGGCGCAGGGCAAGAGCGGTTTTCATCGGCCAGTTCACTCGAAAAGCAGTTTGAACGTTTAGCAACAGATTATGCGGCAGCGCAGCAGGAAGCGGCGATTTTTGATGAATCCACGTCAGCCCGTTCCGCCAGCCAGCCTTGCGCCGCCGCCGCCGCTTCCCGCACCCGCCGCGGCGCCGTGCCGCCCAGCACGTCGCGGGCGGCCACCGAACCTTCGAGCGCCAATGCGGCGAACACATCATCGGCAATCAATGACGAAAACTGCTGCAACTCGGTCAGCGCCATCTCGGCCAAATCGCGCCCGGTTTCGACCCCCAGCCGCACCGCCTTGCCGACGATCTCATGGGCGTCGCGGAACGGCACGCCCTTGCGCACCAGATAATCGGCCAAATCAGTGGCGGTGGCGAAGCCGCGCCGGGCGGCCTGCCGCATCTGCGCGCGCCGGGGCTGGATCGCCGGGATCAGGTCGCCAAAGGCCCGCAGACAACCAAGAACCGTATCCACCGTATCAAACAGCGGTTCCTTATCCTCCTGATTATCCTTGTTATAAGCCAGCGGCTGACTCTTCATCAGGGTCAGCAAGGCGACCAGATGGCCATTGACCCGCCCGGTTTTGCCGCGCACCAGTTCCGGCACATCGGGATTCTTCTTCTGCGGCATGATCGAAGAGCCGGTGCAGAACCGATCCGGCAGATCGATGAAGGCAAATTGCGCCGATGACCACAGCACCAGTTCCTCGGCGATCCGCGAAAAATGGGTCATCAGGATCGCGGCGCCGGCGGTGAATTCAATGGCGAAATCGCGGTCGCTGACCGCATCCAGCGAATTGGCCGAAGGCGCGGCGAATCCGAGCAGATGCGCGGTGTACGGGCGATCCAGCGGATACGGCGTCCCGGCCAGCGCCGCCGCGCCCAGCGGCATGATGTTGACCCGCTTGCGGCAGTCCACCAGCCGTTCGTAGTCGCGCTTGAGCATTTCAAACCAGGCCAACAGGTGGTGGCCGAAAGTCACCGGCTGGGCAACCTGCAAATGGGTGAAACCCGGCATGATCGTGCTGGCCTCCCGCGCCGCCAGTTCCGCCAGCCCGCCCAGCAGGCTGCGCAACCCGGCCAGAATGGCGTCAATCGCGTCGCGCAGATACAGCCGCAAGTCGGTGGCGACCTGATCATTGCGGGACCGCCCGGTATGCAGGCGCTTGCCGGCCTCGCCGATCCGTTCGGTCAGCCGCGCCTCGATGTTCATGTGGACATCTTCCAGCGCTGTCGACCAGACAAACTCACCGCGCTCAATCTCGCCGCGAATCGCCTCCAGACCCTGAATAATGGCGGCGCAGTCGCTTTCCGTCAGTACCCCGACCCGCGCCAGCATCCGGGCGTGGGCGATAGAGCCGGCAATATCCTGCCGGTACAACCGCTGGTCAAAACTGACCGAAGCGGTGAACGCTGCGACAAAGGCGTCGGTGCTTTCGGTAAACCGCCCGCCCCAGCTTTGGTTGGTTGGCGTATCGCTCATCAGCATTTTCTCCACCGGCAACCCCGGCTGTGTAAACTTCAAACCGAATCGTGGCTAAACCGCCGGGCCAGCCGTGGCGACAAATCTGCGGCCACCGCATCCGGCGTGAGATTAACGCCCAGATCGCGCAACTGAGTCACCCGCAGCCCCGGATAACCGCAGGGATTGATCCGGGTGAACGGCTCCAGATCCATCGCTACATTCAGACTCAAGCCGTGATAACAGCGGCCTTGGCGAATCCGCAGCCCCAGCGCGGCAATTTTGGCGTCATCAACATACACGCCGGGCGCAGTGGGGCGAGCATGAGCGGCGATCCGGTAAGCGGCCAGCAACTCGATCACCGCTTCTTCCAGCGCCGTGACCAGCGCCCGCACGCTCAGCCCCAGCCGCCGCACGTCGAGCAAACAATAAATCACCACCTGGCCGGGGCCGTGATAAGTGACCTGGCCGCCGCGATCCGCCTGAATCACCGGAATATCGCCGGGGGCCAGCAGGTGTTCCGGCTTGCCGGCCAGCCCCAGCGTGAACACCGGCGGATGTTCGACCCGCCACAGTTCATCCGGAGTATCGGCAGCGCGGGCGGCGGTAAACGCCTGCATCGCTGCAAAGACCGGTGGATAGTCGCACCGGCCCAGATGACGGCAGATCAGCGCCACAATGACAAGGACTGGAGCAGCGCGAGCGGTTGGGAGAGCTGTCTCGCCGCCGCTGTGGTGAAATTGACCAGCGGCTGACCGAACAGCATCAGCAACGGTCCGGCGGCCAGCAAAGCGGCGGCGGGCCACCAGCGGCGAACCGGCGCGGGCAAGGCCGTTGTCGCTACATCATCCTGCACCGCCCAGAACAGGCTGCTGCCCATCCGGACCAGCGCCACCAGCAGCAGCAGACTGGAACCCAGCACGATGCTCCACACCCACGGCAAAGCGGAGGTGGCGCCCGCCGCTTGCAGCAGCAACACTTTCCCGAGAAAACCACTCAGCGGCGGCAATCCGGCCAGCGCCATCGCGCCGATGAAGAACAGTCCAGCGAGCAGGCGCGGCTGGGCCACCGGCGGCGCCGGTCGGCTTTCGCTGTGGCCGCGCTGATCGGCGATGAGATCCGCGAGCAGGAACAACCCGGCGGTGATCAAGGTGGTGTGAACCAGATAGGTCAGCGCCGCGCTCAGACCGGCCACCGTTCCCAAACCGATCCCGGTCAGCAGCGTCCCGACCGAGACGATCACGCTATAGGCGATCAAGCGGCGCAATTCCTGACTGGCCAGCACGCCGACGCTGCCGGCCAGCAGGGTCGCCAGTCCCAGCGGCAGCAGCCAGTCGCCGAACGCCGGCCCATACGTTAGCGGGAAAATCCGGATGATCGCGTACACCCCAACCTTGGTGAGCAGCGCAAACAGCGCCGCGACCGGGGCGCTGGCGTGCGCATAAGCGGCCGGCAGCCAGCCATACAGCGGCAGGATGGCGGCTTTCAGGCCAAACACCACCAGCAACAGCAGCGCTCCGGCCCGCAATAATCCGGCGTCCGCTTCCGGGGCGGCGGCGATCCGCACCGCCAGTTCCGCCAGATTCAGCGCCCCGGTCAAGCCGTACAGCGTGCCGATGGCGATTAGAAACAGCGCCGATCCGGTCAGATTCAAAATCACATAATGCAGCCCGGCGCGAATCCGCTCCCGCCCGCCGCCATGCGCGAGCAGGCTGTAGGACGCCATCAGCAATATCTCAAAGAAGACGAACAGGTTGAACAGATCCGCAGTCAGGAACGCGCCGTTCAGCCCCATCAACTGGAACTGGAACAGCGGGTGGAAAAAGCGGCCCTGCCGGTCGGCATCGGTCGCCATGGCGTAGCACAGCGCGGGCAGGGCGACCAGTGCGGTCAGCAGCAGCAACAGGGCGCTAAGTCGATCGAGCATCAACACGATCCCGAACGGCGCTGGCCAGTGGCCGGGCGCGTAAAACCGATCCGCGCCATCGGTGGTGAAAAACACCAGCAGCGCCGCCAAGAGCGGCAGCGCGGCCGTGGCCGCAAGGCTGAGGCGGCGCTGGCCAAGCAGGGCATCGGGGGTTTGCCATAACAGCAGGCCGACGCCGGCGGCGAACGGCAACAGGATCGGCAGAATCAGGGCGTGATCGGCCACAGTTGTCATGGCTTAAATCTGCTGGGCCATGGCGATGCTGTCTTCCAGCAGGATTTCCATTTCCGCCAAGGTAATTTCACCTAATCCCAGCGCCTGCGCTTCCTGAGTCGCAGCCAGGGCGATATTGGGATCGCCGTGCAACCCGATCCGGACTTTTTCGCAGGCTTGATCGGCCAGGCGCACCAGCAGCAACAGGGTATGATTGACGTCCACCGGCTCCTGATGAGGATCGCGCACCACCACACAGTATTGGTCCGGCAAATTCCATTTCTGGGCGAGCAGGCAGCCTTGCCGGGTGTGCATATCGCTGCCGGGAATTTCGACGATCAGGGTTTCCGGCAAGTCAGCGCTAATTGCGCCCGTCATGCGTAAATCATCCATGATTTTCAGCAGCGCCAACTGACCTTCGGCGCAGTGCGGGCACACCCGGCGCAACAGCCGCTGCGCCAGCACCGACACCACCGTCGAGGAAATCAGGAAGGTTTCGATTCCGGGAGAAACCCAGCTGATCGGCCAGCACTTTGATCAGTTCCTCAGTGAGGATACCGTCCTCGACCAGAAACTTGGCGATTTCCAGACCGGAATCGCCGGCAGGGGCGGGCCGAACGGGTGGCGACTGGAGGGCGCGAACCGTGGGCAGGGTGGCGGGGTCGGCGACCAGCGGGAGGGTCGGCAACTCGGGGTCCGGACCAGCCGGCGCCGTGGCCGATTCGAAAGGTGAAGAGGGCGACGGGGGCAGGGACATGGTTCGCCTTGACTGGAAGGAACGATGAACGATGAAGGTCATCAACGGACGTTATCACCGGTCTTTAAAAAATGGACATAGATGGCGGCGGTCTCGACAGGGTTTTCCAGCAAGAGCAAGTGGCCGGCATTGGGCAGTCTGACCTGTTTGCTGCGCGGAATGCGAAACTGGAGCCGATCTGCGCCGTCAACCGCAAATATCTGATCTTTGTCGCCCCAGAGAATGAGCGTGGGAACCCGAATTCGCAGGCGGCGGTCAAGCAGGGTGTCGTAAAGATTGACGATATCCCACACCTGCTGGTAATGGCGGTTGCGCTCGACGTAATCCTTGACCAGGGCTTCCTTGACTGCATCGGGAATGGCAGGCGGATTGACAAACAACAGGCGCATTTCCAGATCAAATTGCCCGATGTTGACAGGAATAAAAGGATTAACGCCCTGATAGATCGCCTCCTTGACGGGTTGACTCCAATCCGCCACGCCTAATGGCGAACCAATAAACGCCAGGCTGCGAACCTGTTGCGGATACCGCTCGACATAGAGCGCCGCAATCGCGCCGCCCATTGAACTCCCGGCCAGATTAAAGGAATGAACGCCGAGAGCTTCCATCAATTGCCGTATCCGATCCGTCTGGTTTTCCAGTTGGTAATCCGCCAGCGGAAAGTCGGCGCTTTTCCCATAGCCGGGCAAATCGGGAGCGATGGCCGTGTAGCCGGCGGCGGACAGCAGGCAGAGCATGGCGCTCCACTGCTCCTTTTGTGCGAACAGCCCATGCAAGAGCAGCGCGTGCGGCCCCTGGCCGGCCTGGTTGTAGTAGAGAACGCCGCCGTCCAGCGCCACCTCATGAGTCGCAATATCGCAGTTTGTGGCATCGCCGGGATTGTCGGCATAACCGTAGCCGATCAAGCCGAACAACAGCAGGATGACGCCGATCAGGTTGCGGGTCATGACTCTGATTTTACTCACTCTTCATTCACTCCGGCGGTGGATAAGCGATGAATCCCGCAGCCGCTGGGTCACCCACTGGCCAGACCCAGCCCGGAGAAGGAACGTGCAGCCATTCTCCTTTTTCGGGTTTGGAACCTTCCCATGATCAACCGATTTCTGGTTCCTGAAAAGCAGTTTTCCGCCGATTTCCGCAAAGCGGGTTTGGCTCGATGAACCGAAAGCCACTTACCCCCTATCAGGGTAATCGTTGGGTTCACTGTTCGGCAAGCCGTATTAACCGTTTGATTTGCTCTTGCAGCAAATCAGCTAAAATAATTCTAAATCATGTGCTTGCGCCAACTGACAGGTGGTGAAGGATCGAGGATTTCTAACAGCGCTGCCGGGAGCGAAACCTACTAACCATGCAGTAAGTAACCCCGACCAAAACATCCGCATGATGTCATCATTGAATTTTTCACCACGCCCGGAACCTTTCGCCCATGGCCACTACCCTGCATCTGCTGATTCCCGGTCTGTTGGAGATGGGACGGTTTGATTCCCCCGTTCCGGCGCTTCCCGCTGCAACTGCCCCGGCGCTGGGATGGTTGCTGGCCCGCGCTGATGCCCGTCCGGCGCCAGCCATGATGGATGAACTGCTGTTTCAGTTATTTAAGCTGCCGGTTCTCGCCGATGCTGATTTACCGGTGGCGGCTGCGACGCGCCTGGCCGATGGCGGCGAGCCGGATGGAGGCTGGTGGTTGCGGGCCGATCCGGTGCATCTGCGTCCTGATCTGCGTGGGGTATTTTTAGCCGATGCCCGGGTGCTGGCGATTGAACCGGCGGAGGCGCTGGCGCTGAGCGCCGCGTTCAACCAGACCTTCGCCGAAGATGGGTTGCGCCTCGATGCATTGCATTCCGACCGCTGGTATCTGCGATTGGCTGGCGATCCCGGTATTCGCACCTATCCTCTATTGGAGACGATTGGCCGCGACATCAATTCGCGGTTGCCGTATGGCCCAAACCTGCGCCGCTGGCATCCGCTGTTGACCGAAGCGCAAATGCTGTTTCATGGTCACCCGGTCAACCGGGCGCGGGAGGAACGCAACCAGCCGCTGATTAACGGTCTGTGGCTGTGGGGAAGCGGTATGGGTCCGACCGGAGCGCAGCCGCCCGCCGCTGGTTTGTACGGTCACGATCCGCTGCTGCGCGGGTTGGCGCGGCTGGCGAATGTGGCGGTCACGCCGGTTCCTGACCATGCCCGCGCCTGGCTGGACAGCGCCGCGGGAGAACCTGATAGTTTGGTGGTGCTGGAGACGACGCGCTATGACGCAGCGGACGGCGATTTCACCGCATGGACCGATCACATCGCGGAGCTGGAATATGCCTGGTTCACATGTTGCCGACGATGGCTACAAACTGGCGCACTCACTGCGCTGCATCTTTACCCTGGAGACGGTCAGGTCTACACCCTGACCGGCGCTGCCCGCTGGCGGTTCTGGCGACGGTCTAAAGCGGCAGGCTAAAGGGCGCTACTCGGCGGCGCACTCTCGTCTGGCTCCTGCGCCGGAGCGTGGGAACGGGAACCAGGATGCAAGGGGGCTGAGCAGTTACGTTGAAGGTTTTAAACAAGCTTGGCCGTGTTCTTTGATTTTTTCTGGGCCTTCCGTGTGTTCCGTGGATAGGGGGTTATTAAAAATCGCCATGTTCAAGGTATTAATCAGCTTGTTGATGCTGGGATGGTGCTGCGCGACTGCCGTGACTGCCGCTGAACGGTTGCAGGTCGCGACCGAGGGCGCTTATCCGCCATTCAGTTTTATGAACGACCAGGGTCAACTGGCTGGCTTTGACGTAGAACTTGCCGAGGCGCTGTGTCAGCGCCTCGGCAAGCAGTGCGAGATCATCGCGGTTTCCTGGAAAGATCTGCTGCCAGGGCTGGCCGCTGGCCGGTATCAGATGATCGTGGCCAGCATGTCCAAAACGCCGGAACGCCAACGACTGGCCGAGTTCACCGATCCGTATTATCGAACCCGCGATATCTTTATTAGCCGCGCGGGCGCCGGTATTAACCGCGTGACTCCGGCCGCCGTGCGCGGCAAAACTCTGGCGACCCAAGAGAACACCATCTACGCCAGTTATCTGCACAAACACTATCAGGATTTCGCAACCCTCCGCCTGACCGACACCATTCCCGCCGCTTTCGCCGCCCTGGCCAAGGGCGAAGTGGACCTGGTGCTGAGCGACTACCTGTCAGCCTTCGCCTTCATGCGTTCCGAGGCCGGTCAGCATCTCGAGATCATCGCCGAACAACCCCAGACCAGCGAACTGGTTGAAGAGGCCTGCATTCAGGTGCGCAAGGGGGATATTCTGTTTCGCGACGCCATCAACCGCGCCTTGCGTGACCTTTGGCTTGATGGCGCTTATCACCGGATCAACGCCCGCTATTTTCCCTTTGATATCTACTAGAGCACGGTGCATGAACCAGGACCCAGCAGTATGAATGGCGACTCTCCCGGCCAGCGCGAACGCCGCAAGCCCCGACTGGTGCCGGTTTTGGCGTTAATGGCGGCGATTGCCGCCGGCCTGGGCGCGGTCGCCGCGTTCGTGCTGTTCAAGGTTCAGTACGACATCCTGCAACTGGCCGATCACGCTTCCCAAACCCTGTTGCCGGACATCCAGACCCAAGTGCGGACTGCGCTTAATTTGGATCGACTCAGGGTGTTTGGCGAAATTGTTCACAGCAGTCCCGAACCGTATGAGCGCCGGGAGGCGTTGCTGGCGATGCGGATTTTGACGATGAACGCCATTTACGAACAGGATGTCTTCACGAACGACCAAATCAACCGGGTTTACCGAATCGTCGAGCGGATGGCCGCCTACCGAACCAGGCAGGATGCGGCTCGCCAGCGGATTCAGGACGAGCTGCTCAGATTCTACACTCAGGTCAGCCCGGACCCGCCGGAGCGGGCTTCTGCCGGATTCGGAAATCCCGGCAAGAGCCACGACGATCTGGCGCCGAAACTGTACAAGCTGTTGCAAAGCGCCCTGTACAATCCACGGTCAGACGCTGCCCGGCAGGAATTCAGCGCGATGGAGCAGGAACTGGCCCGCCGGTCATCTGAGCCTGACCAGACGATCGATCATGACGCTGACCCAACGCACGATCTGCTTCAGGCGTTGCGGATCATTTTCAACACCGAAGATGAGTTGCACAACGCCTGGGTGTCAGCCCGCGCCCTGATCGATCATCTGGCGCAACACATCTCCATCGACGCTGCCGTATCGGCTTCCAATGGCAACGCCGAAATCGCCCGCAACGCCAAATCGGCCATGGTCATGGTCGCGCTGGCGATGGGCGGGCTGATCCTGCTGTTCATTGCCGGTATCCATTTTGTGCGTCGGGTGGTCGTTGAACCGATCATCCGCGTCACCCGGAATCTGGAACAGGTCAAAGCTACCCACCGCCCGGCGCTGTTACGACGGGAGTGGTTGCGGGAACTGGACAATATCGCTATCGCCGTGGAAGCCTTCGGCGCGGCGCTGGCCCGGATCAGCCAGTACACCATTGATCTGGAGCAAGAAATCGCCGAGCGGCAGAAGGCCCAGGCGCAATTGCTGGAATTGGCGACCACCGACAGTCTGACCGGGCTGCACAACCGCCGGTATTTCATGGAAAGCGCCAGCCAGGAATTGGATCGGGCGCGGCGCTATCAGACGCCGCTGTCGCTATTGCTGCTGGATGCCGATCATTTCAAATCGGTCAACGACCGCTACGGTCACCCGGTCGGCGACCAAGCGCTCCAGACGCTGGCGATCATTGGCCGGCGGGTGTTGCGTGAAGTGGACCTGTTTGCCCGGATCGGCGGCGAGGAATTCGCCATTCTGTTGCCGCAAACTGATCATGCCGCCGCCCGGAATGTGGCCGAACGCCTGCGCCAGGCGATCATCGACCAGCCGATTGCAACTGAAGATGGCCCGCTGCACCTGACTGTCAGTCTGGGGCTGACCAGTCTGGGTTCCGCGCCGGCCGATTTGGATGAACTGCTTCGTCGGGCTGACGTGGCCCTCTATCAGGCCAAGCAGAATGGCCGCAACCGGGTCGAATCGACCTTGGATTAATCCGCTGATGCTGACCGTCATCGTCCGCCGTCCCGCCGCGCCGCCCGCCGATCTGCCGGTTGCGCCCTTGTTGCAACGGATTTACGCCGCGCGTGGCATCCATTCAGCCAGCGAGCTGGATCGGGCGTTGCGCGGCCTGACTTCGCCCGCCGCGCTCAAAAATATCGGGCTGGCGGTGGATCTGCTCCATGCCGCCCTGCGCGAGCGGCAGCGGATCATGATCGTCGCTGATCTGGACGCAGACGGCGCCACCAGTTGCGCCCTGGCGGTGCGGGCCTTGCGCGCGCTGGGCGCGGCGGAAGTGCGTTATGTGGTGCCCAACCGCTTCATCCACGGCTACGGCCTCACTCCGGAGATCGTGGCCGTCGCCGCGCAGCAACGGCCCGATTTGCTGATCACCGTGGATAACGGCGTGTCCAGTCATGAGGGGGTGTTGGCCGCCCAGGCGCTGGGAATGAAAGTGCTGATCACCGATCACCATCTGCCGGGACCCACCCTGCCGGCGGCGGATGCGCTGGTCAATCCCAATCAGCCGGGGGATGCTTTTCCCAGCAAGCATTTGGCCGGAGTGGGCGTCATTTTTCATGTGCTGATGGCGCTGCGCACCCGGTTGCGGGAGGTCGGCTGGTTTACCGCATCGGGCATGGCGGAACCGAATCTGGCGCAATTTCTCGATCTGGCGGCGCTGGGCACGGTGGCTGACATGGTGACGCTGGATTACACCAACCGGATTCTGGTCGAGCAGGGTTTGCAGCGCATCCGCAGCGGGCGCTGCGTTCCCGGCATTCTGGCCCTGCTGGAGATCGCCAAACGGCCCGCAGCCCGGGTGACGGCGACTGATCTGGCCTTTCAACTCGGCCCCCGGATCAACGCCGCCGGGCGGCTGGATGATATGAGCCTGAGCATTGACTGTTTGTTGTGCGACGACCCGGTGGAAGCGCGGCGCCTGGCGCAACACCTGGATCAGCTCAATCGGGAGCGCAAGACCATCGAAGCCGACATGCAGGATCAGGCGCTGGCGCGGCTGGCGCGGTGGCCGCTGGCCGGGAACGAGCTGCCGTTCGGGTTGTGTCTGTTTGATCCCGACTGGCATCCGGGGGTGGTCGGCATCGTGGCCGGGCGGGTCAAGGAGCAGGCGCATCGGCCGGTGATCGCTTTTGCGCCGGATAATGCGGCGGGGCAATTGCGCGGATCGGCCCGATCCGTCTCCGGTTTCCACATCCGCGATGCGCTGGCGACCATCGCCGCCCGGCAGCCGGGCTTGATCACCCGGTTTGGCGGTCACGCCTTCGCGGCCGGCCTGAGTCTGCCGATGGCGCATCTGGAGACGTTTCGGACCGCTTTCGACGCTGAAGCCCGCCGTATCCTGGGCGAAGACGATTTGCGGGGCTGTTTGTGGAGCGATGGCGAGTTGACGGTGGAGGAACTGGCGCTGGAAATCGCCGAACAGTTGCGGGCGGGCGGACCGTGGGGACAGGGTTTCCCGGAACCGGTATTTGACAATGTGTTTGAGGTGGTTTCGCAGCAGCCGCTGAGCGGGGGCAAGCATCTCAAACTGGGGGTGCGGTTGCCCGGCATGAACCCGGCGGTGGAAGCCGTGGCGTTCAACCGGGCTGAGCCATGTCCGGCTCGCGTCCGGTTGGCCTATCAACTCGATGTCAATGAGTGGCGGGATACGCGGCGCTTGCAACTGCTGGTGCGGCATATTGAACCGGCCTTGCCGTAAGGCTGGCCGGTCAGGGTAGGTCGGCAGCCCTTCAGGTTCTGGGCGCGGCGACCCGATGCAGCAGATCGTCGAGCACTTCGTCCACCTGCGCTCCTTCCATTTCATATTCCGCCGCCAGGGTGAGCCGGTGCCGTAACGCCGGTTTAACGATGGTTTTAATGTCGTCCGGGGTGACGAAATCGCGCTGGTTGAGCAAGGCCTGGGCGCGGGCGGCCCGCACCAGCGCCAGACTGCCGCGCGGCCCGGCGCCAATGGCGAAACCGGGAGTGGCGCGGGTCGCCGCCGTCAACCGCACGGCGTAATCCAGCACCGCATCATCGAGCCGCAACCGGGCGGCGATCCGCTGCAACGCCAGCACCGCGTCCACCGTGGTCACCTCCGGCACTTGCGACACGTCCAGTTTGTCGCCGACTTGTCCGCCAGTGATCGCCCGCACCAGCGCGGCTTCTTCCGCCGGAGTCGGGTAGTCGATCTGGATTTTCAGCAGAAACCGGTCGAGTTGCGCTTCCGGCAGCGGATAGGTGCCTTCGTGTTCGATGGGATTCTGGGTCGCCAGGGTCATGAAGGGCGGCGGCAGCAGAAACGATTGCCCTTCGATGGTGACCTGGCCTTCCTGCATCACTTCCAGCAGCGCGGCCTGGGTTTTGGCCGGGGCGCGGTTGATCTCGTCGGCCAGCAGGAAGTTGCAGAACACCGGCCCCCGGCGGATTTCAAATCGTTCTTCGCGCAGGTTGTACAAGGCGTGGCCGGTCACGTCGCTGGGCATCAGATCGGCGGTGAACTGGATGCGGGAGAACCGGGCGTTGACACAGGTCGCCAAGGCGCGCGCCAGCAGGGTTTTCCCCAAGCCGGGCACGCCTTCGATCAGGACATGGCCGGCGGCGCACAGGGCGATTAAGACCTGATCCACGACTGCGCTCTGCCCGATCAGCGCCCGGCCAATGGCGTCGCGCAGGGTTTGCAACAAGTCCCATGCGGCTTGCAATTGAATCTGGGAAGGTGGGGCGGCGGCGGAATCACCGGGTTGATTCATGGGGGCGTCAGGCATGGGGAAAGCGTAGGGCGTGCGGTTGGGAGGAGGACGGGAAGTTTAGCGCCAATGGGCCCTTCCGCCATCGATCAATCGCGAATCAGCGGCTTGGCAGCGGTCAGATGGCGTCCAGTGGACTCACGACGCCCCGACCACCCCGATTAAGGACGTGGGTATAGATCATGGTGGTGCTGACATCTTTGTGACCGAGCAGTTCTTGTACGGTGCGGATGTCATAACCGGCCTGCAACAGGTGAGTCGCAAAGCTGTGGCGCAGGACATGCGGGGTGCAGGGTTTATCCAGACCGGCGCGGCGAGCGGCGTCCTTGACCGCTTTTTGCACCGTTTGCTCGTAGAGGTGATGGCGGCGTTGGAGACCGGTACGCGGGTCGATGGAAAGCACCGGACTGGGAAACACATATTGCCAGCCCCAACTCACACCGGCCTTGGGATATTTCACGGCCAGCGCGTTGGGTAAATATACGTCGCCGAGACCGACCGCCAAATCCTTATTATGCCGTTGGCGGGCGGTTTCCAATTGGTCGCGGAGCGGTGAGATCAGGTTTTCGGGCAACATCGTGATGCGATCTTTATCACCCTTGCCTTGACGAATGAGGATTTCACGGCGCTCAAAATCGATATCCTTAACCCGCAGGCGCAGACCTTCCATGACTCTCATGCCGGTTCCATAGAGCAGCGACGCGATCAGCCACATCACGCCATTCAATTCATGCAGCAAGGCGCGGACTTCACGCGGGGTCAAGACCACCGGTAGCCGTTTGCTGGCCTGCGCTGTGGTCACATCGCTCAACCAAGGCAAATCAATCTGCAAGACTTCCTTGTACAGAAACAGCACGGCCGCCTTGGCCTGATTTTGCGTCGAGGCCGAGACCTTGCGCTCTACCGCCAGATAGGTCAGGAAGGCTTCAACTTCGGGCGCACTCATTTCACGGGGATGACGTTTGTGGTGAAACAGGATAAAACGCCGCGCCCAATCCACATAGACGCTTTCAGTCCGAATTGAATAATGCTTGACACGGATGCACGCGCGCATCTGGTCCAGCAGTTTTGGTGGATTAGATGGATTGGGCGGGTTAGGAGGCGAAAATGTCATCCGCAGAAATTTAGACGTTCTAAATCTAAAGATCAAGCCGTGACAGACGAATAATTTGATTAAAATCAATTTTCCACGCTGAAATGTTAAAAATAGTTGTTAACTTATACCGTGTTTGTTACTATGATTACGATTGACTAATTCTAGTTCGTCGGCGCTACGCGCCGACGAACGGGGCGCGAGTTGAGCCAACATCGGGTTCTCGGCGCTGCGCTGCCGTCGAACCCTCGTTGGAGCGGACACCGCTCACTACGTTCGCGGCTGCGCCCGCTTGGGGTTGCCAGGCCGGCAAGCCGTCCTTTCAACCCACGCGCGGGTGCCGCTCAACTCGCGCCCCGTTAGGCCCTTCCCCTTGATCTACTACGCACTCAAGATCGCAATCTCAGCCGCCGTCATCGTGGCCGTGTCTGAGGTTGCCAAGCGAAATTCGGGCATCGCTGCGCTTGTCGCCGCAATTCCACTCACGTCGTTGCTGGCGTTCATTTGGCTGCACGTTGAAGGCTCATCTTCAGCATCTATTGGAGAGCTTTCTACGCAAGTGTTCTGGCTCGTCTTGCCTTCGCTGGTCTTGTTTTTGGCTTTACCCGCTTTGCTCAAGTTCGGTGTCAATTTCTGGTTGAGCTTGGGCGCTTCTTGTGCGGCCACGATCGTTTGCTATCTGGTCATGCTGCCGTTGCTTCGCAAAGCGGGAGTCCAGCTTTGAAGCCGCTTGCAAGCTCAATCAATTCAGCCCAATTCTTTTTGGCTGGCAGAGGTTCGCTTTTGCGCTGCTGGCCTAACCCCTCATTCAACGGGACGCCTTACGGCGCCCGTTAATTCGAACGTTCGTCGGCGCTACGCGCCGACGAACGGGGCGCGAGTTGAGCCAACATCGGGTTCTCGGCGCTGCGCTGCCGTCGAACCCTCGTTGGAGCGGACACCGCTCACTACGTTCGCGGCTGCGCCCGCTTGGGGTTGCCAGGCCGGCAAGCCGTCCTTTCAACCCACGCGCGGGTGCCGCTCAACTCGCGCCCCGTTATGCCGCAAGAGATCACTCGTGACGATACTTGAAGAATTTGAAGCTGAGGCATGGCACATCCTAGTCGCTATCTACACACACCAGCGGCTAATGGAGGGCCTTACGAGCAGCGCCACGCGATTCGATCTCGCCAACCAATTGATTGCCCTCAATGCACTATTGGAAATATTGGTCATCCGGGTTGCTCGGCTCGCTGACAAGCGAAAGGACGCGAGATCCGTCTCAATGCTGTTAAAGCGTGGCTCCTTTTCCGCGCCACAAGCTATCGTAGAAGCTGCTGTAGAGAAGTTCGCCACTCTTGCGGAGCCTGTCGTAAAGATGCGGCACGAGCGGATCGCGCACATGAAACCTGGCATCCTCAGCAGCTACGAGCCACAAGACCTTCCAAAAGAAGCCCTGAGTGCAACCGAGTCTCTGATTGATCTCATTGATACAGCCAGAGGCCAACCAATGTCATACACGTACAAGGTTGGTTCAATGGAGGCGCTGATTGATCTGAAAGCTTCACTGGCTGCCGGCAAGATGATTGCGGCATAACAATCCATTCAAGCCGACGCCGCTTCGCGGCGCGGCTTAACTCAGGCGTTCGTCGGCGCTACGCGCCGACGAACGGGGCGCGAGTTGAGCCAACATCGGGTTCTCGGCGCTGCGCTGCCGTCGAACCCTCGTTGGAGCGGACACCGCTCACTACGTTCGCGGCTGCGCCCG
>JAJHPN010000262.1 GCA_020890855.1 Candidatus Contendibacter sp.
CCGGGGGACAATGTGCGGCTGGTGATCAACCTGATCGCCCCGATTGCGATGGACGAAGGATTACGCTTCGCTATCCGCGAAGGCGGACGCACGGTCGGCGCCGGCGTCGTCGCCAAGATCATCGAGTAAGCCCATGTCCAGTCAACGTATTCGCATTCGCCTCAAAGCCTTTGATCACCGGCTGATTGACCAGTCGGCTAAAGAGATTGTTGAAACCGCCAAGCGCACCGGCGCTCAGGTTCGCGGCCCGATTCCGCTGCCGACCAAGATGGAGCGTTTCACTGTGCTGATTTCACCACACGTCAACAAGGATGCTCGCGACCAGTACGAGTTGCGGACCCACAAGCGGTTGATGGACATTGTGGACCCGACCGATAAAACGGTTGACGCGCTGATGAGGTTGGACCTTGCTGCCGGCGTCGATGTGCAGATCAAGCTGAACTAGCGATTAATCCTGGCCATGAGGGGCTGCCTTCCCCTCCTCCGGCCCGAAAAATAGCTTTAAAGGGGTTCTTAAAATGGCAATTGGACTGATCGGCCGGAAGGCCGGCATGACGCGGGTTTTTACCGAAGACGGCGTTTCGATTCCCGTCACGCTTATTGAAGTTGAGCCAAACCGGGTGACTCAGGTCAAGACCGAAGAGACCGATGGCTATCGCGCCGTGCAGGTCACAGTCGGGTCCCGACGCGCCAGTCGGGTTACCAAACCGATGGCCGGGCATTTCGCCAAGGCCGGTGTTGAGCCTGGTCGCGGGTTATGGGAGTTTCGTCTGGCGGAAGGCGAAGGCGCGGAAATCGGCGTCGGCGCGGAATTTACAGCCGACCTGTTTCAGGTTGGACAGAAGGTCGATGTGACGGGCACCAGTATCGGCAAAGGCTTTGCCGGCGTGATCAAGCGCTATCACTTCCGCAGCCAGCGCGCCACGCACGGCAACTCGCTGTCCCATCGCGCCCCCGGCTCTATCGGCCAGAACCAGAGTCCGGGCCGGGTGTTCAAGGGCAAGAAAATGTGCGGCCATCTCGGCGCAGTGCAGCGCAGCACCCAGAATCTGGAAGTCATCCGGGTTGACGCCGAGCGCAATTTGCTGGCGATCAAAGGGGCGGTGCCGGGCGCTAAAGGTGGCGACGTGATGATTCGTCCCGCCGTCAAAGTGCGCCGCTAAGGAGGCGACATGGAACTTCCAATCAAAAACGCCAGCGGCGTGGCGACCGGCCAGCTCACTGTGGCCGACGAAATTTTCGCCCGGACGTTCAATGAAACGCTGGTGCATCAGATCGTAGTAGCCTATCAGGCGGGCGGTCGAGCAGGAACCCGCGCCCAGAAAACTCGCGCTGAAGTGCGTGGCGGCGGTGCTAAACCGTGGCGACAGAAAGGCACTGGCCGCGCCCGCGCCGGTAGCTCTCGTGGCCCAATCTGGCGAGGTGGCGGCGTCACCTTCGCGGCCAAGCCGCAGGATCACTCGCAGAAGGTCAATAAAAAGATGTATCGCGCCGCCATCTGCTCGATCTTTTCCGAGTTGCTGCGCCAGAGCCGATTGCTGGTCGTCGAGGCCCTTGATCTGCCGGAAATTAAAACCAAACAGATGATCGCCCAACTGGCGACGATGGGTCTAGCCGATCGGCGGCGGGTGTTATTGGTGAGCGAAGAGATTGATCTTAACCTGTATTTGTCAGCTCGCAACTTGGGCAATGTGGCTTTGAGCGATGTGTCCGGGCTGGACCCGGTCAGCCTGGTGGGCGCGGATACGGTGGTGATCACGGCAGGCGCAATGCAGCGCATCGGGGAGTGGCTGGCGTGAACGAAGAACGATTGCTGAAAATCCTGCTGGCTCCGCATGTCTCGGAAAAAGCGACGCGGGTCGCCGAACGGCACAACCAGGTGGTGTTCAAGGTTGCGCGCGATGCCGCTAAACCCGAAATTAAGGACGCGGTGGAAATGCTGTTCAAGGTCAAAGTCGAGGGCGTCACGGTGGTCAATGTCAAGGGCAAGCGCAAGCGGTTCGGGGCAATCCAAGGCCGGCGTTCAGACTGGAAGAAAGCCTATGTCTCGCTGGAAGCCGGCCATGAGATTGATTTCATGGTGGCAGAGTGAGCCGGCGTTGATGGCCCCCAGATAATAGGTAAACCCCATGTCCATCGTTAAAACTAAACCTACATCGCCCGGACGGCGGTTCGTCGTCAAGGTGGTCAGCCCGGAGCTGCACAAGGGCCAGCCCTATGCGCCGCTGATCGAGAAGCAGACCCGCACCGGTGGCCGCAACAACCGGGGCCGGATCACCACCCGGCATCAGGGTGGCGGTCACAAGCAGCATTACCGGATCGTCGATTTCAAACGCGATAAGGACAATATTCCGGCCACGGTTGAGCGGCTGGAATATGATCCCAATCGCAGCGCCCATATCGCCTTGCTCCTGTATGCCGATGGCGAGCGCCGCTACATCATTGCCCCGCACGGAGTCAGCGCGGGCGCGAGCCTGCTGTCTGGGCCAGCCGCGCCGATCAAACCCGGCAATACGCTGCCATTGCGCAACGTGCCGATTGGCAGCCAGGTTCATTGCATTGAATTGCGGCCCGGCAAAGGGGCGCAACTGGCGCGTAGCGCTGGCGCTTCGGCGCAACTGGTCGCCCGTGATGGCAACTACGCTACATTGCGGTTGCGCTCCAGCGAAATTCGCAAGGTTCACGCGGATTGCAAAGCGACCATCGGCGAGGTTGGCAATGAGGAACACAACCTGCGTTCGCTCGGCAAAGCCGGGGCCAAGCGTTGGCGCGGCATCCGTCCGACGGTGCGCGGCGTCGCCATGAATCCGGTCGATCATCCACACGGCGGCGGTGAAGGCCGCACTTCCGGCGGACGTCATCCGGTATCGCCGTGGGGGACGCCGACCAAGGGCTATAAGACCCGCTCGAACAAGCGCACCGACAAGCTGATTGTGCGCCGGCGCAACAAGAAATAAGGCTGAACCGAGAGGACACCCAAGGTGCCACGTTCGATTAAAAAAGGTCCGTTCGTCGATCTTCATCTGATCAAGAAGGTGGAGCAGGCGATCGCTACTCACGCCAAGCGCCCGATTAAAACCTGGTCGCGACGATCGATGATTTTGCCCGAAATGATCGGGTTGACCATCGCTGTGCATAATGGCCGCCAGCATGTGCCGATTCTGGTGACTGAAAACATGATCGGCCACAAACTGGGCGAGTTCGCCGCAACCCGCACTTATCGCGGCCATGCGGCGGATAAGAAGTCCAAATAGGAAAGCGAACTGATGCAAGCCGTTGCCATTTTGAGACATGCCCGCATCTCGCCGCAAAAAGCCCGGCTGGTGGCCGATCAGGTCCGCAACCTGCCGATAGAGCGGGCCTTGCAAATCCTGACCTTCAGCGATAAGAAGGCCGCCCCGCTGATCAAGAAGGTGCTGGAATCGGCCATCGCCAATGCTGAACATAACGAGGGTGCGGATATTGACGAGTTGAAAGTCGCCGCCATCTGCGTGGATTGCGGCCCGTTGCTGAAGCGGATGCACGCCCGCGCCAAGGGGCGCGGCAACCGGATCGTCAAGCGCACCAGCCATATCACCGTGACCGTCGCCGAATAACAGGAGCCAGAAGACATGGGTCAGAAAGTCAACCCCACTGGGATTCGGCTCGGCATCGCCTCCGACTGGACCTCCAAGTGGTACGCCAGCAGCAAGAATTTTCCTGATTTACTGGAGACCGACCTCAAGGTAAGGCAGTTCTTGAAAAAGAAACTGTCCACTGCCTCGGTAAGCCGGATTCAGATTGAACGACCGGCGCGGTTGGCCCGCGTTACCATTCATACCGCCCGACCCGGCGTAGTGATCGGTAAGAAAGGCGAGGATATCGAAGCCCTGCGGAAGGCGGTCGCCAAGATGATGGGTTTGGAGGTTAAAGACCTCCAGGTCAACATTGAGGAAATTCGCAAGCCGGAACTGGACGCGCAACTGGTCGCCGAGGGCGTAGCCCAGCAGCTGGAGCGGCGCATCATGTTCCGCCGGGCGATGAAGCGTTCGGTCGCCAACGCCATGCGGCTGGGGGCGCTGGGGATCAAGATTCAGGTATCCGGACGGCTGAACGGCGCAGAAATCGCTCGCAGCGAGTGGACCCGCGAAGGGCGGGTGCCGCTGCACACGCTCCGCGCTAATATCGACTATGGTCTGGCCGAAGCCCGCACCACCTACGGGGTGATCGGGGTCAAGGTCTGGATTTTCAAGGGTGAGGTGTTCGGCTTCGACCGGCCCGGCGAGACCAAGGCTGACAAGCCGGCAGATCGCCGGGAATGAGTATGGAACGCCGCGTCGCGATGCGGCGTTCGTTTGTTGCCCAGATGAGATAGAACATGTTACAGCCGAAAAGAACCAAATTCCGCAAACAGCGCAAAGGGCGCAACCAAGGCGTAGCCACTAGCGGCGCCTCGGTCAGTTTCGGCGAGTACGGGCTGAAATGCACCACCCGTGGGATGCTGACCGCCCGCCAGATCGAAGCCGCCCGCCGCGCCATCAATCGCTACATCAAGCGCGGCGGCAAGGTGTGGATCCGCATTTTTCCGGACAAGCCCATCACCAAAAAGCCTCTCGAAGTGCGGATGGGCAGTGGCAAGGGCAATGTCGAGTACTGGGTCGCACCCGTCCGACCGGGCCGAGTGCTGTATGAAGTCGAAGGGGTGTCCGAGGAGATCGCCCGCGAGGCGTTCCGGCTGGCGGCGGCCAAGCTGCCGGTGCAGACGATCTTTGTGACCCGGATGGTGATGTGATGAACGCAAGCGAGCTGCGAAAAAAAAATGTGGATGAGCTGAAGCAGGAATTGCTTGCGCTGCTGCGCGAGCAGTTCAACCTGCGGATGCAGAAAGCGACCGGCCAGGCGACTAAGCCTCACCTGTTCCGGCAGGCGCGGCGCAATATCGCCCGGGTCAAGATGGTGATGAGCGAAAAGGCGGGCCAGGCATGACCACGGAAACTCAGGCGGAGCGCGCCCTGACGGGGCGCGTCACCAGCAACAAGATGGACAAGACCATTACCGTCGCTATTGAGCGGTTGGTCAAGCACCCTGTTTACGGCAAGTACGTTCGCCGGACCACCAAGCTCCATGCTCACGATGAAAACAATGAGTGCCGCGAGGGCGATCTGGTCACCATCAGGCAATGTCGGCCCTTGTCCAAGACCAAATCTTGGATGCTGGTCAGTGTGGTCGAACGGGCGCAATAAGGTCGTGCTCCGATGGGCGGTTTCCCTAATTTGTAGACGGAATGTAAAACCATGATTCAGATGCAAACAATGTTGGAAGTCGCCGACAACAGCGGCGCTCGCCGGCTGATGTGCATCAAGGTGCTGGGCGGTTCCCATCGTCGCTACGCGCAGATCGGCGACATCATTAAGGTCAGCATCAAGGACGCAATCCCGCGCGGCAAAGTCAGCAAAGGCGAGGTCTACAACGCGGTGGTGGTGCGGACCCGCAAGGGCGTCCGCCGGCCAGACGGTTCGTTGATCCGCTTCGATGGCAACGCGGCGGTGCTGCTTAACAACAAGTTGGAGCCGATTGGCACCCGCATCTTTGGGCCGGTCACCCGTGAGCTACGCAGCGAGCGGTTCATGAAAATCATATCCCTGGCCCCGGAAGTGCTGTGAGGCGGGAGGAAAGCGGCAATGCGTAGAATCCGAAGAGACGATGAAGTGATCCTGATCGCCGGCAAAGACAAGGGCCGGCGCGGTAAGGTGATGCGGGTGGTGGAGGACGGCCAGCGAGTGATCGTCGGCGGCGTCAATCTGATCAAGCGCCATACCAAGCCCAATCCCGCCAAGGGCGTATCCGGCGGCATCATTGAGCGCGAAGCAGCGATTCATGTATCTAACGTGATGCTGTTCAACCCCATGACCAAAAAGGGCGACCGGACTGGCTTTCGGGTGCTGGAAGATGGCCGCAAGGTGCGCTACTTCAAGTCTAATAATGAAGTCGTGGACGTCTGAGGAAAAGTCATGGCCCGACTGCAACAATTTTATCGTGAAACAGTGGCGCCCAAACTGCTTGAGCAGTTTCAGTACCGCAACGTCATGGAAGTGCCGCGTATCACCAAGATCACCCTGAACATGGGCGTTGGCGAGGCGGTCGCCGACAAGAAGATCATGGATCACGCGGTGAGCAACCTGACCCAGATCGCTGGTCAGAAGCCTATCGTGACCCTGTCGCGCAAGTCCATCGCCGGCTTCAAGATCCGCGAGGGCTGGCCGATCGGCTGCAAAGTGACGCTGCGCCGTGATCGGATGTACGAATTTCTGGATCGGCTGGTCAACATCGCCATTCCGCGCATCCGCGATTTTCGCGGTTTCAGCGCCAAAGCTTTCGATGGGCGCGGCAATTACAGTCTCGGGGTGCGCGAGCAGATTATCTTCCCGGAAATCGACTACGACAAGATCGACACCATTCGCGGCCTCGATATCACCATCACCACCACGGCGCGGACCGATGAAGAAGGTCGCGCCCTGCTGGCCGCGTTCAACTTCCCGTTCCGGAACTGAGGATTTAGAGTGTGGCGAAACTGAGCATGATTAACCGCGAAATCAAGCGGGCGCGTATTGTTAAGCAATATGCCGCGAAGCGGGCCGAGTTGAAAGAAACCATCCGTGACCCGGCCAATGGCGATCAGCAACGGCGGGAAGCGCAGCAAAAATTGCAGGCGTTGCCCCGTGACGCCAGCCCGAGCCGACTGCGAAACCGTTGCCGGTTGACCGGACGCTCGCACGGCTTTTACCGCAAGTTTGGCTTGGGCCGGAATAAACTGCGCGAAGCGACCATGCGCGGTGATGTGCCGGGCCTGCGTAAGGCAAGCTGGTAATTGGTCAATAGAGCTGTATTCGCCACGACCCTTTAAGTTCATGGGCTTGCCATCATCCCCAGCGATGGATCCCACGACTGACCCTGTGGAGTAATTTGAAGCATGAGTATGACGGACCCCATCGCGGACATGTTGACCCGTATCCGCAACGCCCAGACCGCCGCCAAAATCCAGGTGACCATGCCGGCTTCCAAACTGAAAGCCGCTATCGCCCAGGTGCTGCGTGACGAGGGCTACATCGCCGATTTTGCGGTCGCGCCCACTGCGCCAGGCAAGGCGGAACTGACAGTCATTCTCAAGTATTTTGAAGGCCAGCCGGTGATTGATCGCATCGACCGGATCAGTAAACCCGGCCGGCGAGTGTTTCGCGGCAAGGGTGGCTTGCCGAAGGTGATGAACGGTCTTGGGATAGCCATTGTATCGACGCCCAAGGGTCTGATGAGTGACCGCGCCGCCCGCGCCGCCGGTCATGGCGGTGAAGTCCTGTGCGTTGTGGCCTGAAGGAGCAGCCCTTATGACAAGCCTTATCAAGGAAAAGAAAATTCGCACCTCACGGGTTGGCAAGAAGCCCATCCCGGTGCCGGTTGGCGTGGATGTGGCGATCACCGGCCAGCAAATTGTCCTCAATGGCAAGAACGGCGCAGCGGAATTGCTGGTCCATCCATGGGTCGCTGTTGAACGTGACGGCGGCGAATTGAAAGTCAGTCCGCGGGTTCTCACCAACGAAGCCAAGTACCGGGCAATGACCGGCACCATGCGGGCCTTGATCAACAACATGGTGATCGGTGTGACCCAGGGTTTCCAGCGTAAGCTGCAACTGGTTGGGGTCGGCTACAAAGCTCAAGCGCAGGGCAGTGTGTTGAATCTGACGCTCGGCTTCTCGCATCCGGTCGAATTCAAAGTCCCGGAAGGTATCGCCATCCAGACGCCTACCCCGACCGAGATCATGATCCGGGGCGTGGACAAGCAACGGGTTGGCGAAGTTGCCGCCCAAATCCGCGCCTACCGACCGCCGGAACCCTACAAGGGCAAAGGGGTGCGCTATGCGGATGAGACTATCATCCTGAAAGAAGCCAAGAAAAAGTAGGTACCCGTCATGGACAAGAAAGCAGCCGACAAGAAAACCGCCCGCTTGCGCCGCGGGTTGCGGACCCGTTACAAGATTCGCGAGCTGGGTGTATGCCGTTTGTGCGTCAATCGCACCCCCCGCCATATCTACGCCCAAATCATCATTCCGGCAGAGTCCGGCGACCGAACCCTGGCTGCCGCCTCCACCCTGGAGCCGATCTTGCGCCAGGCGCTCAAAAGTACTGGCGATGTCGCGGCGGCCAAGGCAGTCGGTAAAGCGATTGCCGAGAAAGCTAAGGCTGCCGGCATTACCCAGGTGGCTTTTGACCGCTCTGGCTTCAAGTATCACGGTCGGGTCAAGGCATTGGCTGACGCCGCCCGCGAAAATGGTTTGGAGTTTTAAGGAACAGATATGGCGACGAACGTGGAAAGTTCCCAAAGCAGCGATGGTCTTCAGGAAAAACTGATCGCTGTCAACCGCGTAGCCAAGGTAGTCAAAGGCGGGCGGCAATTCGGCTTCACCGCGCTGACCGTGGTCGGCGATGGCAATGGCCGGGTGGGCCTGGGTTACGGCAAGGCGCGTGAAGTGCCGATGGCGATTCAGAAAGCGATGGACAAGGCCCGCAAAAACCTGTGCAAGGTGCCGTTAAACGGCGTCACCCTGCAATACCCGGTGACTGCCCGGCATGGCGCGGCCCAAGTGTTCATGCAGCCGGCTTCCGAAGGCACCGGCATTATCGCCGGTGGAGCGATGCGAGCTGTATTTGATGTGGTCGGAGTTAAGGATGTGCTGGCCAAGTGCATTGGCTCGCGTAATCCGATTAATGTGGTGCGGGCGACCATTCACGGTCTGAGCACAATGAAATCGCCCGATTACCAGGCCGCCAAACGTGGCAAAAGCGTGGACGAGATTCGGAGTTAAGACGGATGGCGGACAACAAGTTGAAAGTGACGCTGGTCAAGAGCGCGCATGGTCGGTTGGCTAACCACCAGGCCTGTGTGCGTGGGCTGGGTCTTCGGCGGATGCATAGTAGCGCAGTGGTTGCCGACACCCCAGAAAATCGCGGCATGATTCGTAAGGTTTCGTATCTGCTCAAGGTCGAGGAGACTGCTCATCATGCGTCTTAATACCCTAAAGCCGGCAGCCGGCAGCCGGCCAGATAAACAGCGGGTCGGGCGCGGCATCGGTTCCGGCCTCGGCAAGACCAGCGGACGTGGTCATAAGGGCCAACATGCCCGTGCTGGCGGCTATCACAAAGTTGGTTTTGAAGGCGGCCAGATGCCGTTGCAGCGGCGGTTGCCCAAGCGTGGCTTCCGCTCGATGACTGCTAAGGACACTGCTGAGGTGCGCTTGGCTGCCTTGGCCAGGGTGGATGCCGAGGTCATCGACTTGGCGGCGCTTAAGGCAGCTAACCTGATCCCGGCGTTCGCTAAAAAGGTCAAGGTCATTCTGGCCGGCAAACTGGAAAAACCAGTGGTGCTGCGTGGACTGGTGCTGACCAAGGGCGCCCGCGAGGCGCTGCTGGCGGCTGGCGGAACGGTTCAAGAGTAAACGCGATGGCCGCTGCTCTGCCGGATCTCGGCAAAATGACCGAACTGCGCCAACGCCTGCTGTTTTTGCTGGGGGCGCTGGTGGTGTTTCGCATCGGCGCTCATATTCCAGTGCCCGGCATCGACCCGCAGGCCATGGCGCAGTTGTTTGATCAACAGCGTGGCACCATCATCGACATGTTCAACATGTTTTCGGGTGGCGCGTTGCGGCGGTTCAGCCTTTTTGCCCTTGGCGTTATGCCTTACATCTCGGCTTCGATCATTCTGCAACTGATGTCGATGGTCGTTCCGGCGCTGGAGCAACTGCGCAAGGAAGGCGGGGCCGCCGGTCGCCACGCCCTGACGCGCTATACCCGGTATTTAACGGTGGTGTTGGCGGCGTTCCAGGCTATTGGCGTCAGTATCGCCTTGCAGAACCAGATGGCGGGCGGCGCTTCAGTGGTGATTGCCCCCGGTATCGGTTTCATCATGACAGCAACCATCACCTTGGTGACCGGCACCCTGTTTCTGATGTGGCTGGGTGAGCAGGTGACCGAGCGCGGCATCGGCAATGGTATTTCCATGATCATTTTTGCCGGCATCGTCGCCGGTTTGCCGCAGGCGGTGGGCGGCACCCTGGAATTGGCCCGCACTGGCGAACTGCACCTTATTTTGGTGTTGTTCCTGCTGCTGCTGTCGGTGGTGGTGACCGGTTTTGTGGTTTTTGTCGAACGCGGCCAGCGCCGGATCACGGTCAATTACGCCAAACGTCAGCAAGGTCGGCGGGTGTATGCCGCTCAGACTACCCATTTGCCGCTGAAGCTGAATATGTCGGGAGTTATTCCGCCCATTTTTGCTTCCAGTTTGATTTTGTTCCCGGCTACCTTGGGCAGTTGGTTTGGTCACGCGCCCAATATGGAATGGCTGCGCGATATCAGTTCGGCGCTGTCGCCAGGACAACCGCTGTATGTGCTGCTCTATGCCGGACTGATTATCTTCTTCTGCTTTTTCTATACAGCCCTGGTATTTAATTCCAAAGAAACTGCGGATAACCTGAAAAAGTCTGGAGCATTTATTCCAGGCATTCGGCCAGGTTTGCAGACGGCCACCTATATTGACAAGGTGTTGACCCGGCTGACCTTGGTCGGAGCGGCCTACATCACTGTTGTCTGTCTGTTGCCCGAATTCCTGATCTTGTACTGGCGAGTGCCGTTCTATTTTGGTGGAACGTCACTGCTGATCATTGTTGTGGTAGTGATGGATTTCATGGCCCAGGTTCAGGCGCACCTGATGTCGCATCAGTACGAGGGCCTGTTGAAGAAAAGTAGTTTCAAAAGCCAAAGTCTTTTGCGGTGATGAAGCACAAACTGATTGTGCGTCACCGCTTAGGCGACGCTTACTGAGTGGAATCTGGAGAACAATGAGATGAAAGTGCGCGCCTCGGTCAAAAAAATCTGCCGCAATTGCAAGATTATCCGCCGCGATCGTGTGGTGCGGGTGATTTGCAAGGACGCCCGTCACAAGCAGCGGCAGGGATAACACCGACAATTCTGATTGATTTTGCAGCGCCGACCCCAGTACACTCCCGCTTCTTTGCGCGGATGAATCACTTGGCGGCGATGGAAGGAGTTTTAAAGCATGGCCCGTATTGCAGGCATCAACATTCCGGTCAATAAACACGCGGTCATCGCGTTACAGTCCATCTACGGCATTGGTTCGACCCGCGCCAAACAGATTTGTGCGTCAGCCAATGTTCCGCCGGATCGCAAGGTCAGGGATCTGGACGAGGTTCAGGTCGACGCTTTGCGTGTCGAAGTTGGCAAGTACAGCGTGGAAGGCGATTTGCGCCGCGAAGTGTCGATGAGCATCAAGCGGCTGATGGATCTAGGCTGCTATCGTGGCGTGCGGCATCGGCGCGGTTTGCCGGTGCGCGGTCAGCGCACCCGCACCAACGCTCGGACGCGCAAGGGTCCGCGCCGCGCCATCCGCAAATAAACCCGCAAAACCTTTTGAAATTTCGTTGGCATAGGTCGAAGCATGGCAAAGCCGGTTACCAAGACGCGTAAGCGCGTCAAGAAGAATGTTGTGGATGGCATCGCCCATGTCCACGCCTCGTTCAATAACACCATCATCACCATCACTGATCGCCAAGGGAATACCTTGGCGTGGGCGACTTCGGGCGGATCAGGTTTTCGTGGCTCCCGCAAGAGCACCCCGTTTGCAGCACAGGTCGCCGCCGATCGGGTCGGCAATGTGGTGAAGGAATACGGTGTCAAGAATCTGGAAGTCAACGTCAAAGGGCCGGGGCCGGGTCGTGAATCAGCGGTTCGCTCGTTGAACGCCGCTGGATTCAAGATCATGAGCATCATGGACGTAACGCCGATTCCCCATAACGGCTGTCGTCCCCCGAAACGTCGGCGCGTCTAGCCCAGGAGTTCTATCGTGGCGAGATATCTCGGTCCTAAATGCAAGCTGATCCGTCGGGAAGGCGTGGATCTGTTTCTGAAATCCGCAGCACGGCCAGTAGAATCCAAGTGCAATCTGGAACGGCCGCCGGGTCAGCATGGCGCCCGTCGTCCCCGGTTGTCTGACTATGGCTTGCAGTTGCGTGAAAAACAGAAACTGCGCCGCACCTATGGCGTGCTAGAGCGGCAGTTCCTCAATTATTATAAAGAGGCCGCCCGCCGTCGTGGGGCGACCGGTGAAAATTTGCTGAAACTGTTAGAGTGCCGGCTTGATAATGTGGTGTACCGGATGGGTTTTGGCAGCACCCGCGCTGAAGCCCGGCAACTGGTTTCTCACCGGGCGGTTATGGTCAACGGTCAGCGGGTCAACATCCCCTCTTATCAGGTCCGCTCGGAAGATGTAGTCGCGGTCCATGAAAAAAGCCGCAACCAGACCCGTATCCAGTATTCGCTGCAATTGGCTCAGGGACATGGTTTCCCGGAATGGGTAGAAGTGGATGTGACCAAGCTCAGTGGAGTATTCAAACGGGTTCCTGATCGCGGTGACTTGCCGCCGGACATCAACGAATCCCTGGTGGTGGAGTTGTATTCCAAGTGACGGACTCCGAGGGTAAACGGATGGTGGGCGCATTTGATTTGCTGAAACCGACCCGTGTCGAAGTCAAAATACTTGATGATCGACGGCGGTCGGCGCAAGTGACCGTAGAGCCGCTGGAACGCGGTTTTGGCTACACCCTCGGCAACGCCCTGCGGCGGATTCTGCTTTCATCCATTCCAGGCGCCGCCGTAGTTGAGTGCGAGATTGATGGGGTGCTCCATGAGTACTCCACCATAGAGGGTGTGCAGGAAGATGTGATTGATATCCTGATCAATCTCAAAGGAGTAGCGGTTCTGCTGCAGGAAGGCGTTGAAGAGGCTAGTCTGGCGCTGACCAAAAAAGGTCCGGGGCCGGTGATGGCTGGCGATATTGAAACGACCCATGCGGTTCATATTGTGAATCCAGCGCATGTGATCGCTCATCTGACCAAGAGCGGCGAGTTGAGCATGCGGCTTAAGATTGAGCGGGGGCGGGGTTACTCGCCGGCTACACAACGGGAGAACGTCGACAGCGAAACCCGCCCGATTGGCCGGTTGCGGCTGGATGCTTCGTTCAGCCCGATCGAACGGGTCAGCTATCGCGTGGAGAGCGCCCGCGTTGAGCAGCGCACTAATCTCGACAAGCTGATTCTGAATTTGGAGACTAATGGAACGATTGATCCGGAAGATTCCATTCGCACCGCAGCCCGGATTTTGCTGGATCAATTGTCAGTATTCATCGATCTGAAGGGAAAGCGGGATGAACCCATCCAGATGCCGTTGGTGGATATCGATCCGGTGCTGCTCCAACCGGTGGATGATCTGGAGCTCACCGTTCGGTCGGCTAACTGCTTGAAAGCAGAGAATATTAATCTCATCGGCGATCTGGTGCAACGCACTGAATCGGAGCTGCTGAAAACGCCGAATCTTGGCAAGAAGTCGCTGACCGAGATCAAGGATGTGCTGTCTAAATTCAAGCTGTCCTTGGGGATGAAAGTTGAGAATTGGCCACCGCCGAATCTGAATCTGGAGCAAGCCGAAGAGCGATCCGCCGCGCGCCGTGCGAGTATGGCTGCCGATGCAGCGGAAGCAGATCAATCCCCTCGACCGGATTTTCCCACCGCCCCAGCGAGTGGTGAAACAGAAGTCGAGGCTGAGTGATTCGCTCGGGCGGGGTTTGCCCAAATCGTTTGTTTATCCAAATTGTTGCGTTTTTCAAGGAATTGTCGTCATGCGCCATCGCAAAGCCGGTCGGAAATTAAACCGCACCAGCAGTCATCGCAAAGCCATGCTGCGTAACATGGCCGCTTCGCTGTTCACCCATGAATTGATCCAGACCACGCTGCCAAAAGCCAAGGAATTACGGCAGGTTGCTGAACCGTTGATTACTCTATCCAAACAGGACAGTGTAGCGCACCGGCGGCTGGCGTTTGACCGGTTGCGCGACCGGAGTGTGGTGACCAAGCTGTTCAATCAACTGGGACCGCGCTATCAGTCGCGGCTCGGTGGCTATCTGCGGATCCTGAAATGCGGGTTTCGGGCTGGCGATAACGCGCCCATGGCCTATGTTGAGCTGGTGGATCGGCCTGAAGTGACCGCTGAATAGCGCAAGCCTGTTGCCGACAAAAAAACCGGGGTCAGCCCGGTTTTTTTGTCGCTGCAATCTGGTGGAACGTGCTGATTCAGCTCAGGACAGAGCGCGGGTTGTACTGTGCAGCAGATCCCACAGGTCAAAAACCCGCGCGGCATAGGCATCGCGTAACCGGTAGCTGCCGCCTTGGCCAGTCAGTTCCTGCTCCAGCGCATCCAGTAATTTTAACAGTTTACGCTGGTGCAGACCCAAGGCTTGCTGGATCGGATCAGTGATCGCGCCGGACAATGCGCTCAGTACGCCCAACGCCGCAATCAGACCGCCGGTAGTCGCCGCCAGTAATCCGGTAGAAACGGTGACCGGGAACAGACTGTAATACAACGAGCCAAGCGTTGAACCGAATACAAAGTTGGTAATGGCCAACTGATTGGCGATAGCGGTTGCCGCTGCGCCGCCAATCGCTATGGCTCCGGGGGTGAACTGCTTGAAAGCCACGACTCCAGCGGCCAGGGTGAGTAAGGAACCGGATAAATCGGCTGCCGCAGTACGGCTGGCGGTGTATGTGGTCAGATATTCTTCAAGCCGTTGTCGGAAGTTCTGTTGGTGAGCGAGTTGATCCAGACGTTGCAACTCCGGGATCAGCCATTCGCGGATGGTGGGCTGTTCCAGGATTGCCTCAAGCAGGACGTCGCGAACGCAGTGACGAGCATCCTGAGCAAAGGGCAATTCCAGCAACTCGCTGTAGATCAGCCATTCAACTTCCTGTTCAACGTCGGTTTTAAACCCGGGCGGCAGGTGTTCGAATCGTCGGGCCAAGGTGTTGAACCCCAGCTTGCGGCCAAGCGCCGCGCCGCCCTGCGCCAGTAGTTGCGGAACCGCCCACAGCACATTGGCCGGAGTTCGCAACAAATCTTTACCTAGCGCACGCCGGTTGATCCGCCATGCGCCTTTAAACGAGAAATGCCGGACTGTGAAGGGAGTAACCAAGGTACGGCGCTCAGCCAAGTACTGGCGTGTCGCGTTGTTGATGGCGGCGTGAATTTCAGCCTCGGACTTCATCTTCCGGCACGTCTAACTGGCGACCGCCGCCCGGAGTTGCTGGCTCAGGCCTTGGATGACCAGTAAGTTGTAGCGGGCTTCTATCAGGCCTTGATAGGGTCCGAAACATTCGCCGAAGACTTTGAACCACCAGCCGCCATTTTCAAACCAGACAAACGGGTGATGAAATTTATAGCGGGTGCGCATGGTATTCCAACCTCTCATTTCATTATGTAACCGGGTACGCTCGCCGGCCTAATGCACCTGGCGAAATTGCTTTTTTTGATGTGCGGACTGTTGCGGGGACGCCAAACTGGCCTTGACGCCTTCGGTGGCAGGCTAGATATCAGGTAGCGTCCAGCATTAACTTTAGCTGATGGACAGCGGTTTTTTCGACGATCAGCGACAGTGCGTCAGCCATGGTAAGGACACCATAGCCGACTTTTTATTGCGATGCAGAATAAACCTGTTGCAGCGCTAATTACAGCATGAAGGAAAAGGCGATTCAGACGATCTGCAACAACAGTTTGCCGACATGGCGGTTTGATTCCATCAGCGCATGGGCGGCGGCGGCGTCAGTCAGAGGAAAAACCCGGTCAATGATCGGTCGGACTGCGCCGTTGGCGAGTAACGGCCAAACCGTTTTTTGCAAAGCGGCGGCGATGGCGGCTTTGTGTGCAATCGGACGCGATCGGAGCGTCGAACCGGTGATGGTCAGTCGCTTCATCATCACTGGGGCCAGATTCAGTTCCATTTTGGCGCCGCGCAGGAAAGCGATGAACACCAGCCGACCTTCAACCGCCAGAGCGCTCAGATTACGCTGGACATAGTCGCCGCCGACCATGTCCAGAATGACATCTACGCCCTGGTTGCCGGTAACGCTCTTGATCGCCTGAACAAAATCCTCGTTGCGGTAGTGGATGACCCGTTCCGCGCCCAGATCAAGGCAAGGTTGTATCTTGTCGTTATCGCCGACGGTGGCGAACACCCGCGAACCCAGCGCCCGAGCCAATTGAATGGCGGTAACGCCAATCCCGGACGCGCCGCCGTGAACCAGCAGGCTTTCGCCGGGTTGCAGTCGCGCCCGGTCGAACACATTGCTCCAGACCGTGAAGAAGGTTTCGGGCAATGCGGCGGCTTGTTGCAGGGTCAGCCCGGCGGGAACCGGCAGACATTGCGGAGCGGGCGCGGCGCAATATTCAGCATAGCCGCCGCCGGTCAGCAGGGCGCAGACTTCGTCGCCGGTTTGCCAGGTTTCGACGCCTTGACCCAAGGCGACCACCGTACCGGCGACTTCCAGACCTGGAATATCGGAGGCGCCCGGCGGCGGCGGATAACCACCTTGGCGTTGCAGGCAATCGGGGCGATTGACGCCGGCGGCGGCAACCTTGATCAGCACTTCGCCGGGCGCGGGCGACGGAACCGGACGGCGAGAGGCAACCAGTTGCTCCGGGCCGCCGGGTCCAATGATTTCAATGACCGTCATCGTGTCGGACAGATTCGGTTGCATGGTTCAGTCTCGCTGTGATTTCAGGAACACTTGGAATCGCCGCAATTCAGGCAAGTCAGGCAACCATCCATGACGATGACTGCTTTAGTCTGGCATTTGCCGCACAGCGTGGCTTCCGGCGGAAAGGTGTTAGCGGCGGCGTCTTCGACCGCTTTCATGCCCAGTTCGTATTTCCGGCGTTGCGCTTCGATTAACTGGCGCTGATGTTCATCTGGTCCGTCTTCTTTGAACAGGCCGATAGAGCGCATGTGCGACTCGATCACGTCGCCGATTTCCGCAACCAGCGACGGCATGTATTTGCCGCCCTTTTTAAAATAGCCGCCCTTGGGATCGAACACCGAGCGCATTTCCTCGACCAGAAAGGTCACGTCGCCGCCCTTGCGGAACACCGCTGAAATGATGCGGGTCAGGGCGACAATCCATTGAAAATGCTCCATCGCCTTGGAATTGATGAAAATTTCGAAAGGGCGGCGAATTTCGTGTTCAGTGCCGGGATTGAGCACTACGTCGTTGATGGTGATATAGAGCGCGTGATCCGAGAGCGG